>DMJA01000211.1 GCA_003451935.1 Verrucomicrobiota bacterium
GTCCTGCAGGCCCGCCATGGTCGCAAAGCCCAGATGTTTCGACTCCGGCGCGGAGCGCCTCCGCTCAACATGACCCGAACTTGCACCCAATCGCAGATGCGCCCACCGCCCCCCTGGGGCGAAAATAAGGCTTGTGCGGCGGCGGCCGGATGTGGTCTTATACGCCGTTTTCATGGTTCCGGAGCAATTCCGGAACGGAACACCTGTTCGCCGGCGCTTCAGTGGGCTTTCGGCCGCGGACCTGGAAAAGAGAAAGCCCGGAGCCGTCAACCCTCTCAAGAGACAAATGGCTAAGAAATCAACGAAGAAACCTGCCGTCACCGTGGATGCCGAGCGCGCCAAAATGATGGCGATGTACGAAGAAACCCTCAAGACCTTCACCGAAGGGGCGCTGGTCAAGGGCCAGGTGGTCGAAATCCGGCCGCAGGAAGTCCTGGTCAACATCGGATACAAATCGGAAGGCCTGTTGCCAGCCTCCGAATTCAAGGATTTGAGCGAAATCCACGTGGGCGACGAAGTCGAAGTGCTGTTGGAGCGCCTCGAGGACGAGCACGGGATGGTGGTGCTGAGCAAGTCGCGCGCCGAGCAGCAGCGCAACTGGGACACCGTGACGGCCTCGTGCGAAGAAGGCAAGGTGGTCACCGGCCTGGTCAAGGGCAAGGTCAAGGGCGGACTGCTGGTGGATGTGGGCGGCGTGGATGCCTTCCTGCCGGGCTCGCAGATCGACGTGGTGCCGGTCCGGAACCTCGATGACTTCATGGGCAAGTCGCTGGAGTGCAAGGTGCTCAAGATCAACAAGGAGCGCCGCAACATCGTGCTGTCGCGCCGCGACCTGATCGAAGAAACCCGCCGCGAGCAGAAGAAAAAGCTGCTGGTGGAGATCCAGCCCGGCCAGACCCGCAAGGGCGTCGTGAAGAACATCACCGACTTCGGCGCGTTCGTGGACCTGAACGGCATGGACGGCTTGCTGCACATCACCGACATGAGCTGGGGCCGCATCAACCACCCGAGCGAGGTGGTGAAGGTCGGCCAGGAGCTCGAGGTGTTCGTGCTGGACGTCAACCTCGAGAAGGAGCGGATTTCCCTCGGCCTGAAGCAAAAGCTGCAGAACCCCTGGGACGAGATCGAGATGAAGTACCCCAAGGGGACGCGCATCCGCGGCAAGGTCGTGAACCTCGTTCCCTACGGCGCGTTCGTGCAGCTTGAGGATGGCGTCGAAGGCCTTGTGCACGTCAGCGAGATTTCGTGGACGAAGCGCGTGGCGCGCGCGTCCGATGCCCTGGCCGTGGGCCAGGAAGTGGACGCGGTCGTGCTGAACGTGAACAAGGAAGAACAGAAGATCTCCCTGGGCATCCGCCAGACGGAAGCCAATCCGTGGGACGACGTGGCCTCGAAGTACCCCATCGGGCAGCGCGTGAAGGGCAAGGTCCGCAACTTCACCAACTACGGCGCGTTCGTCGAGCTGGAAGAGGGCGTGGACGGCATGATCCACGTTTCCGACATGAGCTGGGCGCGCAAGATCAACCACCCCAGCGAAGTGCTCAAGAAGGGCGACGAAGTCGAGGCCATCGTGCTCGAGGTCTCGCCCGAGAACCAGCGCATCAGCCTGGGCCTGAAGCAGGCGCAGGAAGATCCGTGGGCGGGCATCTCCGGCCGCTACCGCATCGGCCAGCTCATCAAGGGCAAGGTCAGCAAGCTCGCCAGCTTCGGCGCGTTCGTCGAGCTGGAGGAAGGCGTGGACGGCCTCGTCCACATCAGCCAGATCAGCGACGACCACGTGGCCAAGATTCGCGACGTGCTGCAGCCCGGCCAGAAGGTCGAGGCGCGCGTCATCAAGATCGACCCCATCGACCGCCGCATCGGCCTGAGCATCAAGGCCGCCAAGCTGGCCGATGACGAGTTCAAGGTGGACGACAGCATGCTCGAAGGCCTTCGCCCCGGCGAAGACCTCGTGGATCTGGCCGGCGCCTTCGACGCCGCCCTCGGCTCCACCGATGGCAAGCAGGACGAGTGGTCGCCCGGTTCCAAGAAGGAATAGGGCCCGCGGCGCGATAGCCGTGGAACAGAGCGCCGGCCGGCTCCCGGCCGGCGCTTTTCATTTGAAAGTGGGGCGAGGCCCCGAGGAGATACGATGATCGACCTGCATTGCCATTCGACGTTTTCCGACGGATCGCTGACGCCCGAGCAGCTCGCGGACGAGGCCGTGAAGGCCGGTCTGTCGGCCTTGGCGCTGACGGACCACGACACGACGGCCGGCCTGCCGCGCTTTTTGGCGGCGGCCGCGGGCAAGTCCTTCCGGGCCGTGCCGGGCGTGGAGCTCAGCGTGGATTGCTCGTCGGGCGTGATGCACATGCTCGGCTACTGGATGGACGTGGAGAATCCCGAGCTCGTCCGCCAGATGGCGTGGATCCGCGACGGGCGTGAAATGCGCAACCGCGCCATGTTCGAGAAGCTCAACGCGTTGGGGTTTGCCATGACGTGGGACGAGATCGTGGCCTTTGCGGGCGAAGACGTGGTGGGTCGTCCGCACTTCGCCCAAGTGATGCTCCAGAAGGGCTACGCGAAGGACAAGAACGAAGCGTTCGACAAATGGCTGGGCGACGGCAAGCCGGGCTACGCGGACCGTCCGCGCCTGACGGCGGAAGTGGCCGTGGCGCTGATCCGGCAGGCGGGGGGGGTGGCCGTGCTGGCGCATCCGTTCTCCCTGCGCATCGGCAAAGAGGCCATGGCGGCGTTGTTCGTCGAGCTGGCGGGCGTGGGACTGGCCGGCGTGGAGTGCTACTATTCCGAACATTCAGCCGATTTGACGAAGGATTGCCTGGCGATGGCCAAGAAGGCGAACCTCGTGCCGACCGGCGGCTCCGATTTCCACGGCGAGGTCACGCCGGGCGTCCGCCTGGGCCTCGGCTTCGGCGGCCTGAACGTGCCCGACGAGGCGCTGGCGCAGCTCGAGGCGCGCCGCGGCTAAAGCAAAGAATTTCTCGCGCAAAGAACGCCAAGTCCGCCAAGAAGCTTCAGGCCTCACAACCGTTTCTTTGCGCCCTTCGCGTCCTTGGCGAGACAACGGTCCTGGATCGGATGGACCCTTCATCGGAAACGGCTTGAAGAAACCATGTGGTTCGGCGATTCTGTCCCCGGGTTTGAGCTGAAAGGAAGCTGCGGATGAAAGGCATCGTGTTGGCAGGCGGATCGGGGACGCGGCTCTATCCCATCACGCGCGTGGTGAGCAAGCAGCTCCTGCCGGTGTACGACAAGCCCATGGTCTATTATCCGCTCTCCGTCCTGATGTTGGCGGGCATCCGCGAAATCCTGATCATCAGCACGCCGGAGGATCTGCCGCGGTTCCGCGCGCTGCTGGGCGATGGTTTGTCGCTGGGGCTGAAGCTGGAATACGCCGAGCAGCCGAAGCCGGAAGGCCTCGCGCAGGCGTTCATCATCGGACGGCAATTCATCGCGGGCTCGCCGGTGGCGCTGGTGCTCGGCGACAACATTTTCCACGGCATGGGGCTCACGGGCATCTTGAAGCGCGCGGGGAAATTGACCGCGGGCGGACTTGTGTTCGGCTATCTGGTGAAGGATCCCCAGCGCTACGGCGTCGTCGAGTTCGACGCGACGGGCAAGGTCCTAGGCATCGAGGAAAAGCCCGCCAAGCCCAAATCGCACTACGCGGTGCCGGGTCTCTATTTCTACGACGGGACGGTCTGCGACGTCGCTGCAGCGCTGAAGCCGTCGCCGCGCGGCGAACTCGAAATCACCGACCTCAACCGGAAGTATCTGGAGCAGGGGAAGCTGCGCGTCGAACTGCTCGGCCGCGGCTTCGCGTGGCTGGACACGGGCACGCACGAGTCGCTGCTGCAGGCATCGAACTTCGTGCAGACGATCGAGGAGCGGCAGGGGCTCAAGATCGCCTGTCTCGAGGAAATCGCATTTCGCTCGGGCTGGATCGATGCGGCGCAGCTGCGCCAGCAGGGCGAGGTGATGGCGAAGAATTCCTATGGCCAGTATTTGCTGCAGCTGGCGGCCGAGGCGCAGGGATAAAGCCATGGCCTTGCACTGCAAAATAACTTCGATTCCCGGCGTTTTGGTTTTTACCCCGGATGTGTTCGGCGATTCCCGCGGATTCTTCCTCCAGACCTACCAGACCAAGGAATACGCGGCGGCCGGCCTCGACCGCGTTTTCGTTCAGGACAACCTCTCCCGCTCCTGCCGCGACACGGTGCGCGGCCTGCACTATCAACTCCGGCATCCGCAGGGCAAGCTCGTCAGCGTCCTGCGCGGCGCCGTGCTGGACGTGGCCGTGGATATCCGCCGCGGCTCGCCGACCTTTGGCCGATTCGAAGCCGTGGAGCTGTCGGAAGACAACCGCAAGCAATTCTTCATCCCCGAAGGCTTCGCCCACGGCTTCCGCGTCCTGACCGAGACCGCCGACTTCTGCTACAAATGCACCGATTTCTACGCCCCCGGCGACGAGTATGGCATCCTCTGGAACGACCCCGCCCTCGCCATCCCCTGGGGCGACGTGGCGGCCCCCGTGGTGTCGGCCAAGGACATGAAATTGCCGAGGCTGGCAGAGGTTCCGCCAGAACACTTGCCCGTATTTATTGGATAAAAGGGCGCATGCTGGCCAAGGTCTATTCGGGGGCGGTGTTCGGGGTGGATGCCTACGAAATCGAGATCGAGGTCAATGCGGGGCACGGGGAGCCGAAGGTCGTCGTGGTGGGGCTGCCGGACGCGGCAGTGAAGGAGAGCTCGGACCGCGTCTGGACGGCGCTGATCAATTCGGGATTTTCGCCGCCGATGGGCCGGACCACGGTCAATTTAGCGCCGGCGGACATCAAGAAGGAAGGACCGAGCTTCGACCTGCCCATCGCGCTGGGCATGCTGGCGTCGGAAGACCAGATGAACGGCGCGCGGCTGGCGGACTACTGCGTGACCGGCGAATTGGCCTTGAGCGGCGAAGTGCGCCGCGTGCGCGGGGTGTTGCCGATCGCGCTGCGCGCCCGTGCGGAGGGGCGCAAGGGCATTTTGGTGCCGCTGGAGAACGCGGAGGAGGCGGCCGTGGTCGATGGGCTCGCGGTCCATCCGGTGGCGAATCTGCGGGAAGCCGCCGATTTCATCGAGGGCAAGAAGGAGATTCCGCCCTTCGTGGTGGACATGCAGGCGGCGTTCCGCGGCGGCACCGCCTATGACGACGACTATGCCGACGTGAAGGGGCAGGAATTTGCGCGCCGCGCCATTGAAGTGGCGGTCGCCGGCGGACACAATATTTTGCTGGTGGGGCCGCCCGGCACGGGCAAATCCATGCTGGCCAAGCGGGTGCCGACGATTTTGCCTCCGCTGACGCTGGAGGAGGCGTTGGAGACGACGAAGATCCACAGCATCGCCGGCGCGCTGCCATCGCACCAAGCCGTGGTGCATGGCCGCCCGTTCCGCGCGCCGCACCACACGATTTCCGACGCGGGCCTGCTCGGTGGCGGCACGCACCCGATGCCCGGAGAGGTGAGCCTCGCGCACAATGGCGTGCTGTTTCTCGACGAGCTGCCGGAGTTCCACCGCAACGTGCTGGAGGTGATGCGCCAGCCGCTGGAGGATGGCGTCGTTTCCATCGCGCGCGCGGCGGCTTCTGTGGCCTTCCCGTGCCGCTTCATGCTGGTGGCGGCGATGAATCCGTGTCCGTGCGGCCACTATGGCGATGCCAAGCGGCAGTGCCGATGCACGCCGATCCAGATGCAGCGGTATCGCAACCGCATCTCGGGTCCGCTTCTGGACCGCATTGACATCCATGTCGAGGTGCCCGCGATCGAATACCAGCAATTGGCCTCGCTGGAAAAGGGCGAGAGTTCCGCGTCGATCCGCGAGCGGGTGATGGTGTCGCGGGAGGTCCAGCGGGAGCGGTTCGCCAAGAGCAAGGGCCAGCATGCCGTCCACTGCAATGCGGGGATGCGCGCCAAGGATGTCCACAAGCATTGCGTGCTGAACGACGATGCGCAGGGGCTGCTCAAGGCCGCGATGGCGGACCTGCATCTGAGCGCCCGCGCCTACGACCGCATCCTCAAGGTCGCCCGCACCGTCGCCGATCTGGCCGGAACGGCCGATATCGCGGCCGACCACATCGCCGAATCCATCCAATACCGGTCGCTGGACCGGCAATATTGGACATGAAAGTCGGGCCGACAAATCTTGACATCGGGGACGGCATGGGGTCCAATCCCCGGCCGATAATCGGTTCATAAAGGAGATCCCAATGGCAGCCAAAGGCAAGGTCAACATCGTCGGCATCGTGGCATGGGTTTTGGTGGGGGTTCTGGCCATTGCGGCGGGGACGCTTGGATTCCTCGGCAGCCGGCAGGCCGGCCAGGCGGCGCAGTTGCGCGACGCGCTGGTGCAGGTGGCGACCACGGCGGGCGTGCAGGAGTTGAAGATGGAAGTCCCGGCAGCGGCTCCGGCGGCCCCCCCCGCGGAAGGCGCGGCGCCCGCCCCGGCGGAACCGCAGAAATTGACGGCCGATGTGCTGAAGGATGCCGCGGGGCTATCCAATGTCGTGCAGCAAGTGCAAGAGAAGATCCAATCCACGCAGCAGGAACTGGCCACGGCGCAGGGCGCGCTGGCCACGGCGCAGGGCGAGGTGTCCAGCGCCAAGGCGGAAATGGCGACGCTGCAGGAGCAGGCGGCCAAGGTGGAGGGCTTGACGGCGGATCTGGCGGCGAAGGAGGCGGCGATTGCCTCGGCCAAGGCCGAGGCTGAAAAGGCCGCACAGGAGGCGAAGGCCGCGCAGGAGGCTGCCGCGCAGCAGAAGGCGGAGCTGGAAGGCAATCTGGAAAGCCTGAAGGCGAGGATGGCCGAAGAAGCGGCCCGCCTGCAGGCGGAGCTGGCCGCCGCCCAGGCGTCGGCCCAGGAAAAGGAAGTTGCGGCAACGGAAGGCGAGGCCGTGGCCGCAGAGGAGATTTTGGTGGATGCGCTGGCGGAAGTCCCGCCGGAACAACCTGCGGTGGAAGAGTTGCCGGGGCGGGTCATTGGCCAGTCCGGAATGTTTTCGGTCATCCAGTATTCGGCGGCCGAGCAGGTTTTGTCTTTGCGCCTGCTAGACGGGCAGGAGCTGACCTACCGGGATGTGCCGCAGGAAGCCTACGACCAGTTGGTCGCGGAAGGCGCCAAGGTGGACATGGTCTATAAATTCAAGATCCAGGGGGCCTTCAAGAGCTTGCCGCCGGACGGCACCGTCGTCCGCAAATTCCTGAAGTGGCAGCGCCGCCACAGGGAGAAGGGCGAAGTCCGGGTCATCGAGCCGGAACTCCCGCTGGTCATCGTGGATGAAAACCCGGTCGCCGAAGAAGCGAATCCCGGGGCGGACGCCGCGCCGGTGGCGGAAGCTGTCCCGGCTCCGGCTGCTTCTCCTGCCGTCGAAACGGCGGCCCCCGCCGTTGCTCCCGCCGAGGCCCCGGCGGCGCCGTCCTCCGCGGCCCCCGCCCCGGACGCGGCCCCCGCCGTGGCGGCCGCGCCGGCGGGAAGTTGATCGCCGCCAACGGGAATCGCGCGAGGGCCGGGCACATGCCCGGCCCTTTTGGTTTGCCGCGGAAACGGATTGAACGGGGGCAGGGCTTCGGGTAAGAGAAGGGGGCTTTTCAAAGGAGTTTGAACATGAGCGATGACAAACAGAATGGCGAGATGTTCCAGGGCCTCGTGATTTCGCTGGCGGCGGCGACGATGCAGCATCTGGGCAAGACGCTGAGCCCCGTCACCAACAAGATCGAAAAGAACCTGCCCGCCGCGCAGTCCACGATCGACATGCTGGACATGCTCGAGGCCAAGACGAAGGGCAACCTGTCCGATCCGGAGGCCAAGCTGCTCAAAAGCATTCTGGCCGAATTGAAGTTGAACTATGTCGAGACGATGAACGAAAAGCCCGCGGAACCCGCGGCCGAGAAGAAGCCGGAACAGGCTGGCTGAGTCCATGGCCCCTCGCTTCCTTCGTCCCAAGCGGTTGTTGACGCTGGCCCTGCTGGCGGTTTCCGTGGCCGCGGGGATTTGGTGGGTGGGCTACATCTCGTATGATCCGCTGGCGATCTACCGTCCCATCCCGGCCTCGGCGATGCTCGTGGGGCGGCATCTGCAGTTGCCGGCGCGCTGGAACGACCTGCTGGCGAATCCGCTGGCGCTGGCGCTGATGCGGACGGCGGGGGTCGATGTCGAGGCCGCGGCGGAACTCGTGGCGGACGGGGAATCGCGGAAATGGTTCGAGAAGCTGGCGGGCCGCGAGGGCACGCTGGCCTATCTGCCGGGGCGGTTCGGAATGGCGCCGGCATGGATGGCGGTCAGCTATCTCGGCGGCGAAAGCCAGAAGCTCCGCTGGCAGCTTTCCGTGTTCCGGTTGCCGGGGTTCAAGCGCATGAAACCGTTTTCCGGTCGTTCGGTCTGGCGCGTGGATTCGCCGGATCTGGAGCCGGGGCAGACGCTGGCCATCGCCTTCGGCGAAGGCGTGATCATGGCGTGCCTGTCGGAAAATCCCCTGGCCATCGCAGAGGTGCTGGCGGCCTACGACGGACGCGGGCAGCGCCTGATGGATGCGGAGCGGTCTTTCTCCCGCCTGGTGAAGAACGACGACCGCCTCGTCCCGGACCGGTTCTGGATCCGCGATGAAAGCGAATACGCCTCTGTCGAATCGCCGGGCGTCGTGGTGGAGGTTCCGGCGCTGCGCGGCGACGCGATTTCGCTGTCGGCGGCGACGGAGGGTGTCGTCAGGATCCCGGAAGACCGCGCGCCCTTGTCGGAGATGGGCCCCTTGGCGCGCCGGTTGGGGAATGCCCCCTGCGCGGCCGCGATGGTGGCCCGCAAGGCGTTGCTGCAGCTGTTGACACAGCCGGATTTGCAGCCGGATGCGCGCCACGCGCTCCGGATGATTCTGGACGTGGCGACGGAAGACCGTGTGGCCGTGGTGGCGATGGATGGCGAACTGGGCGGGCGGTTGGCGTGGGGTGCGATGGGCACGCTGGGGCTGTCGGGCCTGCGGGTGCCGACGCTGCTGCTGGCGACGCCCGTGCCGGACGCGGCGGCAGGCGAAGCCGCCATCCAGCGGGTGCTGGACACCAGCAATGCGCGCTACAAGGCGGCCTTTGTCTTGCAGCCGGTTTCCGCGCCGCCCGCCACGATCCATGTGCTGGCCAGCGCCGGCGGCGACGAATGGGTGGATGAGCTGCCCCAGTCCGACCGGCCCGCCTATGTCCTCCTCGATGGCTGGCTGCTGGCTTCGAGCAACCTCGGGGCGTTGCAGAAACTGGCCCAGGGGGCGGCCCTGGCGGAAGATGCGCCGGGGATGCCTGCTTGGGCGGCCCACGTGGCGGGCCCCCCGGCGGTTTCGCTTTGGCTGGATCTGGTGCGGAGCGGCAAGGTGGCACGCGACGCGATCGCCACCTGGTCCATGGCGCAGATGTTCCTGAACAGCGGCAATTCGAAGGAGATCCGAGAGCAACTGAACGAAATCAAGGCGTGGATCGACGCCTTCGCCCCGCTGGGCGAGGGGCGGGCGTCGCTGGGGCGGCGGAACGGGACGACCGTGCTTTCCATGGATTTGGGATTGTCCGGCGCGGGCGTCCCGGAGTAGGATGGCTCCATTATGAGCGACACGCTCGTCATCATTCCGACCTACAACGAGAAGGAGAACGCGGAGCCCGTCGCGAAGGCCGTGCTGGCGGCCTGCCCCGAGGCGGAACTCCTTTTCGTGGACGACAACTCCCCCGACGGCACCGGGCAGCTGGCCGACCAGCTGGCCGCGGCCAATCCGCGCATCCATGTCCTGCACCGGCAGCAGAAGCAGGGGCTGGGCCGCGCCTATCTCGCGGGCTTCCGCTGGGCGCTGGAGCGGCCGGACTACCGGTTCATCATGGAGATGGACGCCGATTTCTCGCACGACCCGAAGGCGGTGCCGCAACTGCGCGCCGCCGCGCAGAACGCAGACTTGGTGCTGGGTTCGCGCTACGTCGGTGGCATCCGCGTCGTGAACTGGCCGCTGAAGCGGCTGATCTTGAGCACGGGCGCGGCGCTCTATGTGCGGCTGATCACGGGCATGCCGTTCACCGATCCGACGGGGGGCTTCAAGTGCTTCCGGCGCGAGGTGCTGGCCGCGATTAACCTGGACGGCATCCATTCCAACGGCTATTCGTTCCAGATCGAGATCCGGCACACCGCCTGGCATCTGGGCTTCCGGATCGTGGAATCACCGATTGTGTTCGAAGAGCGCCGCGAGGGGCAGTCGAAGATGAGTGGCGGCATCGTCAACGAGGCGCTCTGGATGACATGGAAGCTGTTGTCGCGCTGTGGCTATCGCCGCCATCCGCGCACCGTGCATCCGCAGAGCGTGGCTGCGGGGAAAGCCGCCGGATGATCAAGCTCCGCACGCTGGCCCGCCTGATGCGGGTGAAGCAATGGACGAAGAACGCCGTTGTTTTCGCGGCGTTCGTCTTCGCGCTCGGCGACCAGAACCAGGATTTGGCCGCGTGGGAGTTGTGGAAGGTCTGCCTTGCCGCGCTGGCGTTTTCGCTCGTCTCGAGCGCGGTCTATATCCTGAACGACCTGCGCGACGCGCCGGAAGACCGCTTGCATCCCATCAAGAAGCACCGTCCCATCGCCTCGGGCGAGGCGGGGAGGGGGATGTCGCTGGGGCTGGCGGCGGCGTTGCTGGCGGCGGGTCTGGGCGGGGCCTGGCGGCTGGATCCGCAATTGCTCGCGTGGGTTGGGGGCTATTTCATCCTGCAGATCGTCTATACCCTTTGGCTGAAGCACCTCGCGCTGGTGGATGTCATCGTGATCTCCATGGGCTTCGTGCTGCGCGCGCTGGCGGGCGCGGTGGTCATCCATGTCCTCATCAGCCCGTGGCTGCTGCTGTGCGCGATGCTGCTGGCGCTGTTTTTGGGGCTGTGCAAGCGGCGGCACGAGAAGGTGAACCTGGCGGGAATGGGGACCCGCGCCGCGCTCGACGGCTACGACGAGCGCCTGCTGGACCTGCTCATCACGATGACGGGCGCCGCATCGCTGGTCTGCTATTCGATCTACACGCTCTGGCCCGAGACGGTCGCCAAGTTCGGCACGCCGTGGCTGGGCGCGACCATCCCGTTCGTCGTGTTCGGCCTGTTCCGCTACATGGATCTGGTCTATCGCCAGGACCAGGGCGACCGCCCCGAGCACATCCTGCTGACGGACGGGCCCCTGATGGCCGACGTGGCCCTCTACGGCGCCGCCGTCCTCGGCATCCTCCTGCTCCGCTAAAACGCTTTTGCAGAAAAAGCCTTGTTTTGCCCATTTGATTTGACGGGGAGGGCCTCCCAAGGCACACTTCCCGCGTTTTATTTATGCCTAAAAAGGAGCCAGACGCATGAAAATCATTTCCAAGATCGACAAGAAGGTGCTCGCCCGGTCCATCCAGCGCGCCAAGGAGCGCGGGGTCATTTTGCCGACCTTCGCCCAGCAGAAGAATCCCGCCAAGCTGGTCCCGGCGAAGATCCAGCAGAAGCTCAAGAAGATCAAGCCGCAGGACATCCATCCGCTGAACCTCTTCCGCATCACGTGGAAGAACGACCCCAAGACCGGCGGCTTCGGCGAAGGCAACTGGGTGGAATTCCCGAAGGAGATCACGGGCGTGGACGCCCGCATCGTGGGGCTGGTGGGCCGCCATTTCCCGACGGGCGCGCACAAGGTCGGCGCCGCCTACGGCTGTTTGGTTCCCCGCCTCGTCAGCGGCAACTTCGATCCGACGACGCAAAAGGCCGTCTGGCCCTCGACCGGCAACTACTGCCGCGGCGGC
>DMJA01000205.1 GCA_003451935.1 Verrucomicrobiota bacterium
GTCCTTGAAGGTGCCCGGCTCGCCTTCGTCGGCGTTGCAGAAGATGTATTTCACGTCGCCCGGCGCGCGGCGCGCGAACTCCCATTTCATGCCCGTGGGGAATCCGGCCCCGCCGCGGCCGCGCACGCTCGCCGCCTTGACCGCGGCAATCACCTCGGCCGAGCTCATGCCGACCACCTTCTCCAGCGCCTCGCCCGGCCGATAGCGGTCGAACACCATCGCGCCGCGCCGGCGGATGTGGTTCTTCACCCGCGCGCGGTGCGCGTTCTGGCCGTCGCCGTAGGCCGAACCCTTGAGCTCCTCGAGGGTCCGGCCGGCGCGCATGCCCGCGACCAGTTCGCGCGCCCGCTCCGGCGTCAGCTTGGGGAACACCTGGCCGTTGATCAGCGCGGCGGGCTCCTGGTCGCTCATCCCGATGCACGCGGTGTGGAAGAGGCCGACCACGCCGTCGGCGGATACCTCGCCGAAGGGGCACCCCGCCGCCTCTTCGAACGCCGCCGCCACCGCCGCACGGCCGTAGAACTCCGCGACCACGCTGTCGTTGAGATAGACCGCGAAGGTTCCGCGCGGCTCGCGCGCGAAGAAATGGTAGAACGAGACCGTCTGTTCCACATCCACTTGCGGAATGCCTAGCGCGCGGGCGATGTGCGCCACCGTCTCCTGCGAGAGGAACCCCAGCTCGTCCTGGATGTCGATCAGGATGTCCATCAAGCGCGTCGCATCCCCCGCATACCGGGTGATGATCGCCTTCACGGTTTTTTCGACGGCTTGCGCCATGGGGTTCTCCTGCCCGATCCGTTCCGCCTAGAACGTGCCCGTGATGTATTTCTCGAGGCTCTGGATCGTGGACTGCTGGGCGTCGAGCATGAACTTCACCACGTCGCCGATGGAGATCAGCCCCACCAGTTTCCCGTCCTCCAGAACGGGAAGGTGGCGGTGCCGCTTCCCCGAAATCAGCGCCATGCACTCCTCGACCGTCTGCGAAGGCGTCACCGTGTCCATCTGGGCGATCGGCGTCATGGCGTCCTTCACCAGATGCGTCTTCGGCGAGCTGCCGGTCGCAATCACCTTCCACAGAACGTCGCGCTCGGAGACGATGCCCGACAATTTGCCCGCCTTCGTCACCACGGCGAGGCACCCGATATGCCGCTCGTTCATGCGCCGGATCGCCTCCAGGATCGTCTCCGACGCCGTGATGGTCTCCACCGTGCTCCCCTTGATCCGCAACAAATCACCCACTGTCGTGCTCATGCCGTGACTCCTTCCGCTGCTTGCGCAATCCGTATCTCTCAATGTCGAAGTGTAGGGGCCTCCCCCGTCCCCGTCAACGCCCCCCTTCATCCCCGAGGCATTTCTTTTTCCGCGTTCTTTTCCCTTCCCTCCCGGGGCGAAGGCCGATACGCTGGGAATCGCCAGAGGAATTCGCCATGGAACCCACACCGGCAAGCGGAGCAAACGAGGACCTTCCGGTCCTGGACGCGTCCCTCGTCCAGCCGCACATGACCATCCGGAGCCAGGCGGCCAGCGGCCTCGTCTACGACATCGATCCCGCCCAGCTCCCGACGGAAACCATCACCCGCGGCGGACATCGGCTCTTCATCGACGGATCCATGCCCGCGCCGGACCGCCCGCCGGAAGACCGGTCCCGCTATGAAGTGATCGACAAGATCAGCGAAGGCGGCATGGGGATCGTCTATGCCGTCCAGGAAAACTCGCTGAAGCGCGAGGTCGCCCTGAAAATCTGCCGCGCCGAGCTCACGCCCGATGCGCGCCGCCCGCAGGAAGTCGGGGAATTCGCGAACGAGGCCTACATGACGGCCCATCTGGACCATCCCGGCGTCGTGCCCATCTACGCCCTCGCCAAGGACGCCGACGGCCGCCCCTTCTTCGCCATGAAGAAGGTGTCCGGCACCAGTTGGAAGGACCTGCTCCATCCGCAGGACGTCGCCGATCCCGCCCGGCGCGCCACCGTCGAGGCCCGTGCCCGGCAGATGGCCTGGAAGGACCATCTCGAAATCCTCCTGAAGGTTTGCGACGCCGTGGCCTATGCCCACAGCAAGGCCATCCTCCACCGCGACCTCAAGCCGGAAAACATCATGCTGGGCGACTATGGCGAGGTCTATGTCATGGACTGGGGCCTGGCCATGTATTTCGACGAGCGCAACGAATACCGGCGCGACCCGCACCTGAAACCCCAGCTCGCCGGCACGCCCTTCTATATCGCCCCGGAAATGGTGCGCGGCGAAATGACCGCGCTCGGCCCGGCCAGCGACATCTATCTGCTCGGCGGCATCCTCCACGAAATCATGACCGGCCGCCCCCCCCACCAGGGCGACACCGTCATGGACATGCTCAAGCAGGCCGCCACCGGCCATGTGGATCCGCCGGAGATCTCCGAAGATTCCCCGCTGCGGGCCCCCGCCCTCGTGCGCATCGCCATGAAAGCCCTCGCCCCGCGCATCTCCAACCGCTATCCGTCCGTGGCCGACTTCAAGCAGGACCTCCGCGATTATCTGGCCAACTCCGAATCCATGGCGGTCCGGAGACGGGCCTCGGAACGGCTGGACGCCGTCCGCCGGGAGGTGCTGGACGCTTCCGGCACCCTGCAGATGGCGGACAAGGATGCCGCGGCGGTCGCGTATGGCCGGCTGTCGGAATGCATCGGCGGCTTCCGCCAAGCCATTGAACTGTGGGTCGGCAACCAGGAGGCGCGGCGCGGCCTGCTGGATGCCCTCTCCCTGCAAATCCGGCTGGCCATCCGGCAGGGCGACCTGACGCTCGCCCGTGCACAGCACCGTGTGCTGGATGCCATGAAGCTGGAGGGCGCCGACGCCAAGCTGGTGGAACTCGTCGAAGTCCGCGGCAAGGAACTCGAGCGGCAGATCCAGGACCGCCAAGCCCTGCTTGACCGCGAAGCCCGCCACGCGCGCGGCTGGAAGATGGCCGCCGCCGGCCTTGGCCTGCTCGCGCTGGCCGGCCTCGCGGGCATCGTGGCCCTCAACGCCCGTCAGCGCACACGGGCCATCCAGAACGAACAACACATGTTTGCCGCCTCCGTCGTCGGCCGCGCGCAAATGCTCGACCAGCTCATGCTTGGCATCGAGCAAATCGCCTCCCTCTACCGCCAGACCGCCGTCGAATGGATGTCTTCCCCCGCCGACCGCCTCCCCTGGCGCGACCCCACTCCCGCCGGCCGCGACGGCTTCTACTACGACGAGGACTACTACGATCCCGATACCCGCCCGCCCGACCTGGCCCACAGCCCGCGCTACCGCGCCGACCTGTCCATGGCCTTCCCCACCATCGTCCGCTCGCCGTGGGCGCGCGACGAGGCGCACCGCGCCGCCGTCGAGGACGCCGCCGCGCGCCTCGGCCGCATGAACCGCCTGTTTTCGCACGTCCACGGGACCCGCAGCGACATCCAATGGTCCATCGCCGGTTCGGAAGCCGGCCTGCTGGTCGGTTTCCCCGGATTCGGGCGTTATAAGGACAAGCCGGACTACGACGCCACGAAACGCACGTGGTACAAGGCCGCCATCGACGCCACCGACGACCGGCCCGTCTGGGGCAATCCCTACGCCGACGCCAGCACCCGCCTGATCCTGATG
>DMJA01000188.1 GCA_003451935.1 Verrucomicrobiota bacterium
TATTTTCCATTGTGTGGAAAAATCGCGAAACATTTTTCCATTGTGTGGAAAAACCCGGAATCTTTTTTCCATTGTGTGGAAAACGGCGGAAAGATTCTTCCTTCAAGGGAGGCCCTTTGGGCGCGCGGGCATCTTGCCCGCTGGGGGAATGCGGGCAGGATGCCCGCGCTCCGGCAAGGGCCTGGCGCAACGGGGGCAAAAAAGGTCCGTGCCAGGCATTATCGGGGGGGGTAGCCTGGCACGGATGAATGCAGACGGGGGTGATATGGGGGGATTCACCTGTTCCCATCTGCTTGCTGCGTGGTTAGCAGCAAGTCGTTAAATTGTCGTTCCCAAAGAACAGAGGGGAAATGATTCGTTCCCCGATTTACGTCCCCACTATACCTGCAGGAGCGGGGATGTCAACCCCCTGGCTTCGGATTTTTTTCGGGGAGGGGTTCGGGGGCGTGGCGGAGGGCGGGGAAGGTGCGGAGGAGATCCTTGGGGAAGCGGTATTCGGGAAAGGCGCGGTGGCGGTATTCGGCGACCTGCCAGGCAAGGTCCTGCCGGTCGGCGGCGAGCCAGGCGCGGACGAGCTGGTCCATGATGGCGATCTGGATTTCGGGGGGGCGCGTGAGGGCGCGGGCCCAGGCCTGTTCGAGGTATTTGGCCGCCGCGGGGGCGTCGCCGATCTTGAGGTTGAGGCTGCCGAGGGTTTCGAGGACGAGGGGATTTTCGGGGTCGAGCCGGGCGGCCTTGGTGGCGTGGCGCAGGGCGACCAGGAGGTCCGCGTTGTTGTTGAGCATGCAGAAGGCGAGGTTGTTGAGGATCTTGGGATCGTCGGGGGCGAGGGCGAGGGCGGAGCGGAAAAGCGGGACGGCTTCCTTGTAGCGGCCTTGGCGGACGAGGACATTGCCTTGTCCGGCGAGGGCGTCGAGATCGGTTGCGCCGACGGGGGCTTCCTCCTGCAAGGCGGCATAGACGGCGTCGGCGCGGCGGTAGTTGCCGCGGTCGAACCAGAAGTCGGCGAGGAGGAGTTTTTGTTCGCGGGTGGGTTCAAAGCGGCCGAGGCCGCCAGGTTTGACCAGGCAGAGGGCGGCATGCTTGAGCGGCTCGCGGCGGGCAAAGAAGGTGTCCGCGGGAAGGACTTGGATTTCGCCATTGCCGTCGAGGAGTTCGATGGCCTGTTCCTGCCGGTCCCACGCGACGGGAATCAGCGGAGGGGGGGCGGGGCTGTAGTGGAGGTCGGGCGGCAGCAGCACGAGCAGGGGCAGGTTGCGGCCGAGCTCTTCCCAAAGGAAGCGCCCGTCCGCCTTGACGACCATCAGGAGCCGGCCCTTTTTCGTGGCCACGTTGCGGAGGGCGAGCCGGTCCATGCGCCCCTGGGGAGCGGAGAGCGGCAGGATCCGCTCGATCTGGGCGTGGTCGAGGGGGATGCCGTTGGCGGCGAAGAACGCGGCGACCAGGGCGCGGTCGGCGCGGCGGTGGCCTTCGGGGATTTTCGGGATGGAGCGCAGCGCGCGGCGGGTTTCCCCGTCGCGTCCGCCCGGGGGGACGGTGGCGCAGCCGGCGGAAAACGCCAGGAGAAGCGCGAGACCGGCGATCCGCCCCTGCCAGCGCATCCGGGCCTGGGGGGTGGGGCTCATGGGGCGGGATTCTACCCAGGGCGGGTATGGTCCAGCACGTCGAAGATGCCGGGCGTGCCCGTGAGGATCTGGATGGCGCGTTGGCGCGTCGCTTCGTTGGGGACGCTGCCATAGAGGGTGGCCAGGCCGTTTTCGACGCTGGCGCTCAAGGTGGCGCGCGCGGTCATGGAATCTTCGTTGAGGCGGCTGTTGGCGATGGCCGTGATGCCTTCGTCGGAAGTGGGATCGCCGCTGAAGTCCTGGCCTTCCCAGGTGGCGCAGCCGGACAGGGCGAGCAGGGTGGCCGCGGCCAGGATCGAAAAGAGCACGGGTTTTTTCATTCAGGGGTCTCCGTTTCGGCGGGCGGGCACAAACCCGCACATTCGATTTCAGGGACAATCTATGCCCCGAGAAACGGAATGTCAACGGCGGGGCGGTTGCCAAGCGGGGGCGGGGTCTGCTAGGGTCGGACCATGACGGAGAAGAAGAATTCATACACGGTCAAGCTGACCCCGGCGCAGATGGAGGAGGCGGCGCGGATCCTGCGGGAGGGGAACTACCGGGCGCGGCGGTTGGAGCACACGATCGCGGCGGCGGAGGGGGAGGATTGCCAGATCGCCATCTACAAGAGCGGCAAGTGCCTGGTGCAGGGGAAGGGCGCGGCGGATTGGATCACCTTTGTCCTGGAGCCGCAGGTGCTCGGCGAGGCCCGGCTGGGCTACGAGGACATCCTGAACCCCGAGGCGAACGCGCCGCACATGGGCGTGGACGAAAGCGGCAAGGGCGATTTCTTCGGCCCGCTGGTCATCGCGGCGGCCTACGTGGACGAGACCCTCGCCAAGGATTTGAAGGCGATGAACGTGCGCGACAGCAAGACCATCACCACCGACAAGGCCGCGCAGGACCTCGCCAGGAAGATCCGCGAGCGCCTCGGCGACCGGTTCGTCGTGGTCTCCATCGGCCCGGCGGCCTACAACCGGCTCTATGCGACGATGGGCAGCGTGAACCGCATCCTGGCCTGGGGCCACGCCCGCGCCATCGAGAATCTGCTGGAGAAGGTGCCGAACTGTCCGCGCGCCTTGAGCGACCAGTTCGGGCCCGAGCAGCAGATCCAGCGCGCGCTGCAGCAGAAGGGCCGCAAGATCAAGCTGGAGCAGCGCCACAAGGCGGAGAGCGACATCGCGGTGGCCGCGGCCTCCATCCTGGCGCGGTCGGGATTCCTGACGGCGCTGGCCAAGCTGGGCGAGAAATACGGCAGGACGCTGCCGAAAGGCGCGTCGGAGAAGGTCAAGGCCGTGGCCGGCGACATCGTGAAAAAGCACGGCGGCGCCGCGCTGCTGGAAACGGCCAAGTGCCATTTCAAAACGGCCGACGAGGTGCTGGCCGCGCAGGGCAAGACGCGCAAGGAGGAGGGCCTGCCCCCTGCGCCCGAGCGCAAGGTGTTCGTGCCCCGGAGGCCCGCGAAATGAAGCTGGTGCGGTATGGCGCGCCCGGCGCGGAGCGGCCGGGCATCTGGCTGGAGGCCGCGAAGAAGGACCCGGCGCGCATCGTGGACGTGCGCGCCATGGCGTTCGACATCGAGGACTACGACGCGCGGTTCTGGCGCACCTGCGGCGTGGAGCGGCTGAAGGGGTTGCTGAAAGAGCCGGACCTGAAGACGTTGCCGGCCGCCGGCGTGCGGCTGGGCCCGCCGGTGGCGACGCCGCGGCAGATCATCTGCCTGGGCAAGAACTACCGCGACCATGCGAAGGAATTCGATGCCAAGGTGCCGGAATTCCCCGTCTATTTCTCCAAGAGCCCCGGCTCCCTGTGCGGCCCGCACGATCCGATCCGGCTGAAGCCGGGCATGGAGCGGGTGGACGGCGAGGCCGAACTGGCGGTGGTGGTCGGAAAGCGCGCGCGCGACATCCACGAGGGCGAGGCGCTGTCCTATGTGGCCGGCTACGCCGTGCTGAACGACGTGACCAACCGCGACCTGCAGAAGGCGCGCTTGCAGTGGTTCTTCGCCAAAAGCGCGGACACCTTCGGGCCGATGGGCCCGTGGCTGGCGACGCGCGACGAGGTCAAGCGGCCGCACGCGCTGGGCATCCGCCAGCGCGTGAACGGCGAGATCCTGCAGGAATCCAAGACGTCCCAGATGATTTTCCGCATCGACATGGTCCTGGCCGACCTGAGCCGGGTGATGACGCTCGAACCGGGCGATGTGATCTCGATGGGCACCCCGGGGGGCATCGGGTCGGCGCGCACGCCGCCCGTGGTGCTGCACGACGGCGACGTGGTCGAGTGCGAGATCGACGGCATCGGCACGCTGCGCAATCCCGTCGTCCTGGCCTACGGCTGAATCCGGCGATGATCGCGGAGAGCCTGCGGGAAGAGCCCGGGACGGAAGCCGAATGGCTGGGCCCGCTGCCCGTGCGGGAGTGGTTCGCGCATCCGGAGCGGCGGCTGGAGATCGACCTCGGCTGCGGCAAGGGCCGGTTCCTGCTGGCCCGCGCGGCGAAGAATCCGGAAACGAACTTCCTTGGCATCGACCGCATGCTGCGGCGCATCCGCAAGGTGGACAACCGCGCGCGGAGGCTCGACCTGGGCCATGTCCGCCTGATGCGCGTGGAAGCCTACTACGCGGTGGCCCATCTGCTGCCGCCCGCGTCGGTGGACGCGTATTACATCTTCTTCCCCGATCCGTGGCCCAAGGCGCGCCACGAAGAGCACCGGCTGTTCAACCAGCGGTTCCTCGATGCCTTGCACCGGACGCTCGCTCCCGGCGGCGTCGCGCACGTGGCGACGGACCACCAGCCCTACTTCGAGCAGCTTTCGGAAATCTTCGCGGGGGATGCGCGCTTTGCGCCCGTTGCGCCCTACGTCCCGCCGGAAGACGAGCAGACGGATTTTGAGCGGTACTACGTCGCCACCAAGCCCATCGGGCGGCTTTCCGTTCGAAAGGCGTGAATCCACGCCGTCCGGTGCGGGAACGGGGCGGGGTTATTTCTCTTCGCCGCGCAGGCCCGCTTTTTCCGCCGGCGACCCTTCGGCGGGTTCGGCAAGCTGCAAGGCCTTGATCAGGGCTTGCGACACCGGGTGCTTCCTCGGGACATAGGTGACCGCCACGCAGTCGCGGTTGGTTCCCAGAATGAAAAACGGAGCTTGGCAGGTTTCCATCCAGGTTTCTGCCTGGCTCAATGAAGATTGATTTGTGGTTGAGACAAAGACCGAAAACGTCCCCTGCTGGAGCCCGGGCGGGAGAACATCGGGGCTCAGGAAATTCCATTGGTCGTGGCGTTGGATTTTCCAATGTCCTCCAACGGCGGCCTCCAGAGCCGTCTGGATGCCATTGAAATCCGCGGCGAACGGGGTGCGGGTGGCGGGGACGAAGCGGAAGGTGACGGGGGTGTGGTAGGGGGGCACGGTGTTGGTGTTGACGTGGAGGATTTCGTCGTTGGCGCCGCAGGGCAGGGGGAGGTTGACGATGGCGTAGGGATCCCAGTAGGTGACGACGAGGGATTCCTCGGCCAGGGCCTTGAATTGTCCATCCTTGACGACGGATCCGGTGAAGGTCCACGGGGTCTCGGGCAGGACGACGTTGTCCTCGATGTTCCAGACGAAGGTTTCGGCGCGGGCGGTTTGGGTTTCGTCTCCGTCTTTCCACTCGACCAGGATATCCACGGGCGCGCCGTTGGGCGGGCCTTGGCCGATTTCGGACATGGGTTCGCCGCCTTTGAGCCCGGCGAGGAGAAACGCGGCCTGCAGATCGAGGGGGTTGAGGGCGAGGACGAAGACGGATTCGTGGACCTTGCCGCCCGTACCGCAGGCGAGGACTTCGATGGCGCCTTCGGTCTGGTTGACCCAGCCGGTGGCGGTCACGGTCTTGGTGACGGAATCAAGCCGCACGGAGCCCAGAATGGCGGTGGTGTCCTCCCAGCGGACGGGCGAAGGTTCGGGCTGGGGCTCGGAGCCGACGGGGTAGATGGCGGGCGGGGCCGCATCGGCATCGGCGGGCTCCGCCACCGCCGATGAAAGGATGAAGGCGGGAGGCGGAAGGCTGAAAAGAAAGAGGATCAGTCCAAGGGCGAGAATACCGAGAGGGCGTCGTTGCATGCGGTCTCCTGTTGCTGATAAAGGGCGGTGGTTTCGGGGTCGGAAGGATTCTGCGCGTCCAGTGCGACGGCTTGGCGGGCGGCTTCGGCGGCGGCGGCGTAATCGCCATTCAGGTGGCGCAGGACGGAAAGGACATGCCAGGCTTCGGGGGTGCCGGGCTGAAGCTGCGTGGCGCGTTCGGCGAGGGCGAGGCCTTCGGCGATGTCGGCGCGCCGCGGCTCGGGCCGGCGGGCGATGGAGGTGGCGAGGGCTTCGAGGATGTCGGCGTTGTCCGGAAAAAGGGTGTCCAGGCGGCGGAAGACCTTGAGGGCGTCGGCGGCGCGGTCCTGGCCGAGGAGGGCGCGCCCGAGGCCGTAGAGGGCGGGGCCGTTGGAGGGACAGGCGCGGATGGCCTGCGCGTAGAGCCGGGCGGCGGCGGCGGGGTCGGCGGCCGCGGCGGCTTCCTGGTTGAGCTGCGCGGCTTCGGGGGGGAGGGGCTTTTCACGCCAGCCGGGCTCGCCGGCGGCGGCGCGGAGGGCGAAAAGGACCAGGAGGCTGGCGGCGGCCAACGGACGCATCGTCAATCCTTCAGGCGGACATTGACGGTGGACGGCTCGGTGCGCACGAGGGTGATGCCGTTGGGGAGCACGGCGCGGAGGGGCAGCTCGGAGGACTGGGCGCCGGAGATTTCGGTGACGTCCACGAAGAGGCGGAGATCCTCGGCGGCGAGGGTCTTCATCAGTTCGGGCCGGCCCTTGACGGTGAGGGTGGCAACGTCGGGTTCGATCTCCATGCGCAGGGCGCGTCCGGGCGCGAGCATGGGCAGGATGGGCATGTCGGGGAAGAGGGTGCTGACGGACCGCTCGACGATCGCGAGGTCGAGGGTGACGGCGGGCGGGTCGATCTGGACGTCGGCGAAGTTTTCGCCGGGGACGAGCTGGATCCGGCGCTTGTTGATGGAGCGGATGCGGCCGTCGAGGTCCACGGGGACGGTGCTGATGGATTCCACCTCGTCGAGGATCTGGGCCGGGCCGGAGAGCTCGACGGTGGCGGGGGTGACGACGGTCTTTTCGATTTCGTAGCCGTCGGGCAGCAGGTTCTGGGTCTCGACCTTGACGGGCACCTGCTTGGTGATTTCGCGGTCGAGGCGCAGGGTGATGGCCGCAGGGCGGATGAAGTCGATGCGGGCGCTGCCGGGCGCGTTGATGTGGGCCGCGCCGAGGACGACGGTGAAGGGTTGGTTGTCCTCGTGGCCCCGGGCATCCACGGTGGCCTTGATCAGTTCGCGGTTGAGGTAGCGCAGGTCGTCGCGCGTGCCGAGAAAGGCGACGTCGATGGTCTTGGAAGAGCAGGCCACCACGCTCCAATCGGGCGGCGGCTGGATCGCCAGGGGGATGTCGGTGATGAGGGTGGCGTTGCTGGTGGCGGCGCGGATGGCGAACCAGACGATCACCGCGGCGATGGCTGCGACCAGGCGGATGCCGTTGCGGGTGCCGAGGAATTCAAGGGTTTTGCGGTGGATCTTCAAATTCGCGCTCCATCGTTTCTTCGGTGCGGGCGAGGCCTTCGGCGGACAGGTCGAGGTTCTGCCGGAAGCGCTGCCAGCGGCTCTGGGTCTTGGCGCTCCGCAGCAGGACGGAAGACAGGATGCGGCGCAGCCGCTCCTCGTCGAGGCCGCGGATGAGCCGCCCCTTGTAGGCGAGGGAAATCGCGCCGGTCTCCTCGGAGACGACGACCACGAGCGCATCGCTCTCCTCGGACAGGCCGACGGCGGCGCGGTGGCGCGTGCCGGTCTTGCCGATGTCGCGCCCGGAAAGCGGGAAGACGCAGCCGGCGGCGCGGATGCGGTTGCCCTCGATGATGACGCCGCCGTCGTGGAGGGCCGTACGGGGATAGAAGAGGGTGGTGAGCAGTTCGGCGCTGACGGCCGCGTCCAGGCGCGTGCCGGTTTCCTGCACCGCGCGCGTGCCGATTTCGCGCTCGATGGCGATCAGCGCGCCGATCTTGTCGGCCGCGAGGCGGGAGACGGACTGCACGATCTCGTCGAGCAGTCCGCGCTCGCGCTCGGTGGAGGCGAACACGTGCTGCTTGCCGAGTTCGGCGAGCGCGCGCCGGATCTCGGGCTGGAAGATGACGAGGAAGGCGACGACGAGATAGACCGAGAGCTGCTGCAGCAACCAGTTCAGCGTGTCGAGGTTGAAGATCCGCGTCAGGACCAGCATCGCCACCACGGCGGTGATGAAGCCCAGCAAGACCTGCGCGCCGCGGGTGCCGCGGAAGAACAGGATGGCGTAGTAGAACAGGACGGCCAGGACGAGGATTTCGAGCAGCCCCCCCACTCCGGGGAGGGGGATTTGCCTGGAGAAGTCCATCCACGAGCTGTTCATGGAGCCAATTTGCCACGCGCGGCGGGGAGGCGCAAGCGCCAAAGGCCGGGATGGTGTATAATGGAGGGCATGAATCGCTGGATCCCCATGATGATGGCGCTGGCGGCGGGAATCGCCCTCGCCCTGGCCGCGTCGGAGAAGCAGGAGGCCTCGCCCATGGAGAAGATCGTCAAGACCGACGCCGAATGGCGGGCGCAGCTGACGCCGGAGCAGTACCGCGTGACGCGCCAGCGGGGAACCGAACTGGCCTGCTCGGGGCCGTTCCATGACCACCACGAGCCGGGCACCTACTTCTGCGTGGGCTGCGGCCTGCCGCTGTTTTCCTCGGACGCCAAGTTCGACTCCGGCACGGGCTGGCCCAGCTACTTCCAGCCTGTCGCGCCGGAAAACATTTCGATGCGCGAGGACCGCAGCTTCGGCATGGTGCGCACGGAAGTGCTCTGCGCGCGGTGCGACGCGCACCTCGGGCACGTGTTCGACGACGGACCGCGCCCCACCGGCCTGCGCTATTGCATCAACTCCGTCGCGCTGCGGTTCGAGCCGCGCAAGAAATGAGAAAGTCCGGGGAAGGCTGGGCGGCCGGCTTCCCGCCGGTCGAGCCGAAGCGCGCGCGGGTGCTGATTCTCGGGACGCTGCCGAGCGCGGAGTCCATCCGGAAGGGCGAATACTACGCGCATCCGCGCAACGCGTTTTGGCCGATCATGGGCGAACTCTTCGGCGCGGGGCGGGAGCTGCCCTATGCCCCGCGGCTCCGCAAGCTGGCGTCGCGCGGCGTGATGCTCTGGGACGTGCTCCAGGCCGCGCACCGGCCCGGCAGCCTCGATTCCGCGATCCATCCGCGCCGCCTCAAGCCCAACGAAATCCCGGAACTGCTCGCGCGGCATCCGGAGCTGGAGAAGATCGTGTTCAACGGCGGCCCGGCGGAGGCGTTGTTCCGGCGGCATGTCGCGAAAAAATGCGGGGATCTCCTCGCCGGCGTGGAGCTGGTGCGCCTGCCGTCGACCAGCCCCGCGCACGCCTCCCGCACCTTCGCTCAAAAGCTCGCCGCCTGGCGCGCAGGACTCCCTCCCCCCAAGGCCATGTCCCCCGCTTCATTCCGGGTATAGTTTTATAAAACAATACCCGAAGCCTTTTTAAAAAATAAATGATGCAATATCATGGGGTGGATATTGTTATATTTTAGAATGTTGGATTTCGCTGGTCGGGGATTCGTTGGAGAGGAGTTGGCCACCCGTTTTGATGGCAGGGATCGATGACGGTCGGCATCAAGCCGCGGACGGAATTGAGGAGGAAAACGCGGGGGCTTTTGCGGAGAAGATCGAGGGGAAGCCGCCGCTCGCGCAGCAGGCCGCGGGCGAGGAATTCGGCGCGGGCGGTGCCGGGAAGGAGCCCGCATTCGACGGGCGGGGTGCAGAGGATGCCGTCGATCTCGGCGACGAGGTTGGCGATGGTGGATTCGGTGGCTTCGCCCGCCTCATTGAAAAGGATGACGTCGTCGTGGCCCGGGAAATCCGCCTTGGCTTCTTCGTAGACGCGGCGGTTCGTGGTCTTGTGGTAGAGGAAGACATCGGCGCGGTCCACGGGGCGGCGCGCAAGCGCGGCGCGAAAGAAGGGGCCGGAGGCGAGAGGGGCGAGGGGCGAGGTCTGGAGGGTCGGTGCGCCGTTGGGCGCGAGGAGGAGGCGGAGCCGGTGCGGGGCGCGGGGCAGGCCGCGCACAAGTGTTTCGATCTGTTCGCGGATTTGCGCGGCGTCGAAGGGATAGTCGAAATATTCCGCTGAATCGCGCATCCGCGCCAGATGGAGTTCCAGGAGGCGGATGCCGTCTTCCGGCGTCCAGAGCATGGTTTCGAGGAGGGAGAAGGCGGGCCGGGGCGGTTCGGTCAAAATGCGGGCCTTGGTGCGGCATTCGGCCTGCTCGGCGCCGCAATCGGAGTCCCAGACGATGCCGCCGCCGACGCCGTATTCGGCGCGGCCGGTGCGGATGTCGAGCAGCAGGGTGCGAATGGCGACGTTGAACTGGGCGCGGCGGCCGGGGGCGAGGAATCCGATGGCGCCGGTGTAGATTTGTCGCGACGAGGTTTCGAGGTCGGCGATGATGCGCATGGTGCGCGCCTTGGGCGCGCCGGTGATGGAGGCGGGCGGGAACGTCGCGGCCAGGATTTCGGAGATTGATGCGTCGGTTTCCGCGGCGACGGTGGAGGTCAGCTGCCAGAGGGTGGGATATTTTTCCAGCGCGCAAAGGGGGGCGGCCCGGACGGTTCCGGGCCGGGCGACGCGGCCCAGGTCGTTGCGCACCATGTCCACGATCATGAGGTTCTCGGCGCGGTTCTTCTCCGAGGCGAGGAGGGCGGCGGCCTGTTCGCGGTCCTGCGCGGCGGAAAGGCCGCGGGGCGCGGTGCCCTTCATGGGGCGGGATTCGAGATGCGCGCCGTCGAGGCGGAAGAACAGCTCGGGAGACGCGCTGCAGATGCGCCACGGGCCGGCCGCGACGTAGGCGCCGAAGGGCGCGCGCTGGGCCTGGACCAGCGCGAGAAAGGCCTGCCACGGATCCGGTTTGAACGCGTCGCGGAGCAGGCGGCAGGAAAAGTTGACCTGATAGGTGTCGCCTTCGCGGATGTGGCGCTGGATGCGGCCGAAGGCGCGGGCATAGGCTTCGGGCGAGAGGTCGGCCTGCCACGCGTCCGGCAAGGCGGCCGCGGCGGGCGGCAGGTCGATCGGTTCGGGATTTCCGTAGAGGCCGAACCACAACAACGGAAAATCGCCGGAACCGCGGACGGACAAGGCGTCGTCGAAGGCGGGGGAGGCTTCGTAGGAGATCCATCCGGCGGCGTGCAGGCCACGCCGCTCGACGGCCCGCTCGATGTCGCGGAGCCGGGGCAGGACGTCCGAAAGGCGGGAAGCGGAAACCACCTCGACGGGATTTTGGAAACGGAGCCAGCGCCCGGCGGCCTCGTCGCGGAGCACAACGAGGTTTTCCTTGGAGGATGCGGGGCCGGAGCGCATGGGGGGATTAAGCGGGAGGCGGGGCGCGGATTCAATGGATTTTCCACGCTGTGGAAAAATATTTTCCACACTATGGAAAACTGTCATGTTGCGCAGCGATGAAACTCTTGGCCTTGGAATTTTCAACGGAGACTGCGAGTTTGGCGCTGCTGGAGGCGGGCGTCGTGGTGGCGTCGCTGCCGGTGGATGCCGGCCATCGGCGCAGCCAAGGGGTCTTCGACGCGGTCGAGGTTTTGCTGAAAGGCGCGGGGTGGGTTTTGGCGGATGTCGGCGCGTTCGCGGTGGGGCGCGGACCGGGGTCGTACACGGGGTTGCGGGTAAGCCTGACGGCGGCGAATGGGTGGGCGCTGCCGGCGAACAAGCCGGTCTGGACGGTTTCCAGCGGCGCGGCGCTGGCCGCGGAAATCTTCGCGGAAAAGCCGGAGATTTCGCGCGCGGTGGTTTGGGGCGATGCGCGGCGGGGCACG
This sequence comes from Verrucomicrobiota bacterium, assembly GCA_003451935.1. Classification (GTDB taxonomy): domain Bacteria; phylum Verrucomicrobiota; class Kiritimatiellia; order CAIQIC01; family Lenti-01; genus Lenti-01. Next base: position 11,536 of record DMJA01000188.1, read on the forward strand.
ATCTGGGCGGGGCTGTTCGAGCGTCATGCGCGACAGGTTGAAGAATGGAAGCTGCTGCCGGCGGAGGCGCGCGGGATGGAATGGCCCGCCGCGCATTGGGTCGAGGCCGGCCGCGCGCCCAAGGCGGAATGGGTGGGCAGGCTGTTTTTCGCGGGCGGTCCGAGCGAGGAGCTCCAGCCCATCTACCTGCACCCCGCCGTGATCGCCGCGCCGCGGTTCGACGCGGAGGGGAAACCGCTGGCTTGAAGTGGCGCGGGGATTCGGGATACAGTGCGGATTCTGCTGAAAGGAACGGCGATGCAACGGACCATGCTGAAATCGAAAATCCACCGGGCGACGGTGACGGGCCTCGAACTCGACTACGAGGGGAGCATCGCCATCGATGAGAACCTGATGGAGGCGGCGGACCTGTTGGCGGGCGAGCAGGTCCAGGTGCTGAACCTCCAGAACGGCGAGCGGTTCATCACCTACGTGATCCGGGGCAAGCGGGGCTCGGGGCAGATGATGCTGAACGGGCCGGCGGCGCGGCTGGCGTACAAGGGCGACACGATCATCGTGATCGCCTACGCAGAAATGGACGACGCCGAGGCGCAGACGTTCAAGGCGACGGTCGTGAAGGTGGACGCGAAGAACCGCATCGTCAAGGTGCTCAAGAAATAGGAGATTCCCATGGGCCTGCTGATCCGCGGTGGCGAGGTGGTGACGGCGCTGGGCCGTTGCGCCGCGGACGTGTGGTGCGAGGGGGAGAAGATTTTGAAGGTGGAGAAGGGGATTGCGCCGCCGCCGGGGGCGACGGTGGTCGAGGCGGCGGGGAAGCTGGTGTTTCCGGGGTTCATCGATCCCCATGTGCATGCCTATCTGCCGCTGACGAACACCAAGGCGAAGTCGGACTATGCGAACTGCACGCGCGCGGCGCTGCTGGGCGGCACGACCTGCGTGATGGATTTCGCGGGCTCGGGGCAGGAAAAGGATCTGGACGAGGCGTGGGCGGCATGGGAGGCACAGGCGGCAGGGCAGGCATCGTGCGACTACGCGTGGCACATGACGATCACGCGCTTCGGCAACGAAACACGCAACCAGCTCGAAAAATACGTGGAGAAGGGCCTGCGGTCGGTGAAGGTCTATCTGGCCTACAAGCCGGCGCTGGCGATTTCCGACGAGGATTTGTTCCGCGTGCTCGAGTTCGCGGCGGCGTGCGGTGTCGTGGTGATGGCGCACTGCGAGAACGCGGATCTGGTGACGGCGATGCAGGGGAAGCTGCTGGCCGACGGCAAGACGGGCCCCGAGTGGCACGAACCGAGCCGCCCGCCGATGGTCGAGGCCGAGGGCGTGTGCAAGTTCCTGACGTTCGCGGCGGCGGCGGGCGCGAAGGCCTACGTCGTGCATTTGAGCTGCGAAGAAGCGCTCACGATGGTCGACCGGTTCCGCGGCAAGCTGAAGAACCTCTATATCGAAACGATGATCCACTATTTGACGCTGGACAAGTCGTATGCCGCGCGCCCGGATTTCGAGGGCGCAAAGTGGGTGCTCTCCCCGCCGCTGCGCGAGAAGTCCGATCAGGATGCGCTGTGGAAAGCGCTGGCGGACGGGCGGATCGACACGCTGGGGACGGACCACTGCCCGTTCGATTTCCGGGGCCAGAAGGAACTGGGCCGCGGCGATTTCACGAAGATTCCCAACGGCATCGGCGGCGTGGAGGAGCGCGTGGCGCTGGCCTACACGGCGGGCGTGCTGGGCGGGAAGATTTCGCTGGAGCGGCTGGTCGCGGCGGCGGCGGAGAACCCGGCGAAGATTTTCGGCCTGTGGGGCCGCAAGGGCACGGTCGCACCGGGCTTCGACGCAGATTTGGTGGTGTGGGATCCGGAGGCGCGGCACACGATTTCGCAGAAAACCCAGAGCCTGGACACGGACTACAATCCATATGAAGGCGTCCAGGTCCACGGCGCGCCGGAGGTGGTGGCGGTGCGCGGGGAGATCATGGTTCGCGGCGGGAAATTCGTCGGGACGGCGGGCCAGGGGCGGCTGGTGCTGTGAGCGGTGCGCGGATGGAAGATTCAATATTCAATATTCAATATTCAATATCCAATGATCAAGTTGGGGGACGGAGTTTTCCACGGTGTGGAAAAAAGGTTTCCACAGTGTGGAAAACCCTGGCTTTCCTGTTTGCGACGGCTTGCGGGGCGTGGGGCGCGGAGCCCGCGCCGTGGATCGTGGAAAGCGAGTGGGGGCCGCTGGCGTCGTGGATGGAGGATGCCGACGGCAGCGCGCGGTTCCGCGCGGCGGGGCCGTTCTGGGAAGAGGCGGAGGGGACGAACGGAATGAGCATGCGGGCGTATCCGCGTCCGCTCTGGGCGCGGGTGGCGGATCCGGTGGCGGACCGGACGGCGTGGGACTTCGCCTGGCCGGTGGCGTCCGGCAAGACGTTCGGGAAGCAGAAGTCGTGGCGGGTGCTGATTTCGTGGTTCCTCGACCAGGACCGCTTCGACGCGAGATCGCAGTACCGGTTTTGGCTGATGCCCATCTGGTTCCAGGGGCGGGACGAGCAGGGGGGGCGCTACGCCGGGCTGTTCCCGCTGGGGGGGGAGATTCGGAACTTCCTGGGACGGGACCGCATCCGGTTCGCGTTGTGGCCGTTCTGGACGCGGAGCCAGATCCACGACGTGAAGACAACGGACGTGCTGTGGCCGATCTACTCGCGCACGACGACGCCGGACCATCGCCGGGAGCAGTTCCGCGTCTTTCCCTTCTATGTCTGGTCGAAGAACGCGCGGCAGTTCGAGAAGTACGCGGTGCTGTGGCCGATCTGGACGCACGCGCGCTATGTGCATCCGAAGGCGCAGGGCACGGCGTGGGTGCTGTTTCCGCTGTGCGGGCGGGTGAACCTGAACAGCCAGCAGGGCTGGATGTTCCTGCCGCCGTTTTTCCAGCATGTCCGGGGCGAGAAGCTGACGCGCACCTATTGCCCCTGGCCGTTCTTCCAGCGCGAGACGGGCCTGCGCGAGAAGTTTTATCTGTGGCCGCTGTTCGGGTGGCGCAAGGCGGGGGCGCAGGAGCAGCGCTTCTGGGCGTGGCCGCTGGTGCGCCGCGACCAGAACGAGCGGGGCAAGCTGACGCTGACGCGCTGGATGGTGGCGCCGGTGTACGTGAACGCGTCGCAGGCGCAAGGCGCGCCGAACGAGCTCCGCGTGACGGCGAACCGCACGAAACTGTGGCCGCTGTATTCGCGGATCTATGATCTGGACGCGGAAAGCTACCGCCTGCGCCTGCTGGACCTGTGGCCGACGGGGCATCCGCCGCCGGTCGAGCGGAGCTGGGCGCCGCTGTGGACGCTGCTGGACTACCGCGTCAACGGGAAGGCCAGCGACCTCGACGTGCTGTGGGGGCTGTATCGCGACACCCGGCGGGAAGGCGGTGCGCGTGCGTTTTCGCTGTTTCCGCTCTGGCGGCACGAGCGGGCGGCGGCGGACGAAGCGCGCCGCTGGTCGGTGCTGAAAGGCTTGCTGGCCTACGACCGAACGGCTACAAATCGCCAGATGCGCTTCCTGTGGCTGGGCCGGGTTCGGCTGGCTTCGCCGGACGGGAAGGGCGCGGAGCCGAAATGATCACGAGAGAGCCCCATATCTTCGATCCCCCCGCGAACGTGTTCGCGGCGGCGGGGCGCGGCATCATCATGGCCTGCCAGGGGACGGGGCAGGCGCTGCTGCTGCTGCTGGGCGCGGCGGCGCAGACGCCGCACCTGTTCTCGCGGAAGAACCGCGACGACGTGATGCGGCAGCTCTACCTGGTGGGCATCAAGAGCCTGGGGGTGGTGAGCGTGGTGGCGCTGTTCACGGGGATGATCCTGGCGCTGCAGGCGGGGCTCGAGCTGCGCCGCTACGGGCAGGAGAACAACATCGGCACGCTGGTGTGCGTTTCGATGCTGCGCGAGATGGGGCCGTTCATGACGGGGCTGGTCATCGCGGCAAGCGTGGGATCGGCCATCGCCGCGCAGATGGGGACGATGACGGTGGCCGAGGAGATCGCGGCGCTGGACGTGATGAGCATCAATCCCCTGCGCTACCTGATGATGCCGCGGCTGGTGGCGCTGGCGGTCATGCTGCCGCTGCTGACGGTCTATACCAATTTGCTGGGGATTTTCGGCGGGGCGATCGTGGGCGCGACGCAGCTGGGCGTTTCGCTGGAGGCCTATTTCGACAATGCGTTCCGCTACGCCGAGAACAAGGACCTCTACGTGGGCCTGTTCAAGGCGTTCCTGTTCGGGCTGATCGTCGTGACGGTGGCGTGCCACCAAGGCTTCGCCGCCACGGAAGGGGCGGTGGGCGTGGGCCGCGCCACGCGGCGCACGGTGATCGTGTCGTTCCTGCTGATCCTGGTGGTGGGCTATTTCGTGACGAGGATGTTCTACCAATGATCCGCTTCGAGAACGTGACCAAGCGGTTCGGCGCCAAGACCGTGCTGGACGGTCTCAGCTTCGAGATCGAAAAGGGCGAGACGTTCGTGGTCGTGGGCACCTCGGGCGCGGGCAAGAGCGTGAGCCTGCGGCACATGATCCGGCTGCTGACGCCGGATGCGGGGCGGGTGTGGGTGGGGGACGATTGCGTGAACGAGGCCGGGGGAAAAAAGCTCGAGCGGATCCTGGGGCGCTTTGGCGTGCTGTTCCAGAGCGGGGCGCTGCTGCAGTGGCTGAACGTGGAGGACAACGTCTGCCTGCCGCTGCGCCAGAAAAGCAAGCGGCCCGACGGGGAAATCCGCCGGCTGGCCGCCGAAAAGCTGGCGCTGGTGGGCCTCGAGGGGGTCGGCGACAAGACGCCCGACAACATCTCGGGGGGGATGCGCAAGCGCGTGGGGCTGGCGCGGGCCATCGTGACCGAGCCGGAGATCATCCTGTACGACGAGCCCACGTCCGGGCTCGATCCGGTGATCTCGCGGCAGATCGACCTGCTGATCGACGATTTGCGCAAGAAGCTGGGCGTGACCAGCGTGGTGGTGACGCACGACCTGTACAGCGCCCTCTACGTCGGCACGCGCGTGGCGATGCTCCACGAGGGCAAGTTCGTGGTCTGCGCCCCGCCCGAGGAATTCGTTGCATCGGAACATCCCATCGTGAGAGACTTCTTGCAGGCGCAGAGCATTGCGGACATGCACGACGTCCGGAAGGCGTTTGGAAAATGAAATTCAAGAAACAGATTTTCGTCGAGAGCCTGGTGGGGCTGTTCAGTTTCGCGGTCCTCGCGGCGCTGTTCATGCTGACGGTGGTGCTGAGCCAGGATTCGCTGTTCCGCAAGGAGAGGCCGGTGGAAATCCTGTTCGACAATGCCATGGGCCTGCGCGTGGGCGACGTGGTCAGCGCGCGCGGCGTCACCGTCGGCAAGGTCAAGCAGATCGAATTGAAGAAGGACGGGGTCCACGTGCTGGCCCTGCTCAAGACGCCCGTGCACCTGCGGGACGACTACCGGATCGAGGTGCTGCCCACCTCCGTGCTGGGCGGGCGGTTCCTAAACATCGACGAGGGCACCTACGCCAACGAACCGATGCGCGCCGCGCCGAAGCTGCTCAAGGGCACCGCTTCGATCGACCTGATGGACGCCGCCACGCGGACGATCGAGGACATTCGCAAGGCGCTCAACGAGGGCATCCTGGAGGATTTCAAGGCCACCATGATCGAAGTGCGCAAGATCACCACGAAACTCGGCGAGGGCGAAGGGACGCTGGGCAAGCTGTTGAGCGACGGACGGCTTTACGACGATGCGCAATCCGTCGCCGCGAACCTCAAGGACATCAGCGAGCGGCTGAACAAGGGCGAGGGGACGCTCGGCAAGTTGCTGGGCGCGGACGACCAGGCCTACGAGGATTTGACGGCCACGCTGGCCTCGTTCCGCAAGATGTCCGAATCGATGGCCAAGGGCGAAGGCACGCTGGGCAAGCTGGTCTCGGACGAGGCGCTCTACCTCGAGTTCCAGTCGCTGCTGCGCGAGGGCCGCGCCACGCTGGACGACATGCGCGAGACGTCGCCCGTGACCACCTTCACCAGCATATTCTTCGGGGCATTTTGAAGCGGCAGGCACAGGCCGGGAGACAGGGCATGAAAAGAAGCGGATGGAGCGGGACGACGGCGGTGCTGATGGCCGCGCTGTTGATGTGGGCGGCCTTGCCGGCGACCCCGGCGCGCGCGGCGGATGTCGGCGACGATTCGACAGGCGCGGCCGTTGCCGTGGGGCTGATGGCGGCGGTCGTCGTGGTGTATGGGCTCGTGGCGTTCCATGCCGATGTCAATCGCTATACGGAGGCGGAGAAGGATGCTGCCCTGGCCCGCGCGGCCCAGTTGGCCGAGGAATCGCCAATCGTGCTGCAGGCCCTTACCACGCCGATCGGCTTGGACTCGCCCGGCGCGGGAACCCAGACGGAAATCGCCGGGGCGTCGGTCAGCGTTCGGTTGCGGTTCTAGGGTGGATCCGGCCCGTCGCATCGAGTCCGGGCTGGAAGCGGCGTTTGCGGCGCTTCCACCGACGGAAGTGGTCCGGGCCGCGCGGTACGCGACGCTGGGCGGCGGCCACCGCTGGCGCGGGGGGATGGCGGTGGCGGCCGGATCGATGTATCGGACGGACGCGGACGAATGCGCGCTGCCTCTGGCCGTGGGGCTGGAGATGATGCAGGCGGCCTCGCTGGTGCTCGATGATCTGCCCTCGATGGACAACGCCCTGACGCGCCGGGGCAAGGCGTGCGTCCATTTGGTTTTTCCGGAGTGGGTGGTGGCCTTGTTGCCGGCCTATCTGGTCAATCTGGCCTATGCCGTCGCCGCCGGCAATGAACAGGCGCCGGAGGGATGCCGCATCCGGGCGCTGCGGTTGCTGGGGGAGATGGGCGGCCGCATGGCCCATGGACAGGAACTGGATTTGGCGCTGGCGCGGCCGCCCGTCAACGAGGCGGCCTTGCTGGAATGCTATGCGCTCAAGAGCGGATCGCTGTTTGCGGCGGCGCTGGCGGGCGGCGCGCTGCTTTGCGGGGCGGGGGAGGCGGATGCCGCCGAGTTGCGGGAGGCGGGGATCCGGTTGGGGCAGGCCTACCAGATCCTGGACGACCTCGCCGACGGACCGGAGGAGGACAGCGCGTACCAGGACGCCGGACGGATCACGGCCTATTCCTTGTTCGGTCCGGTCGCGGCGCGCGCCCGCGCGGAGCAGCTCCTGTCGGAAGTTTCGCGGCGGCTCGATCGCTTCGGTCCCGCCGCCGGGCGTCTCCGCGATCTGTTGGGCCAGATCCGGACCTGAACGTCAGCCGCGCAGATCGCGGGCGAGTTGCGCGCCCCATGCACGGGCGCGTTCGATTTCGCCGGCCTTGATCGGGCCATACATCCCGGCGACACGGAACCGTTTGCCGCGAGCCAGGGGTTTGAATCCGGCTTTTTCCAGGCCCTTCAGGATGGCGCTCGTCGCGCCGCCCGGCGAAAACCACATGCGCGTCTCGAACGCGGCCGAATGGCCCTGCCCGGGCGGGAGTTTTTCCAGCCACGCGCGAAGCGGGGGATGCGACAGGTCGGGGGGGGCGGGGAAGGAGGCGGCCTTTTTCCGGATCGTCTCGCGGATCTTGTCGGTGGGGAGTTGGAACGCGAACAGCGGCGATCCCGCCACGACCAGATCCGCGCCGGCGAGGGCGTCGGGCGTCGCTTCGGCCGTGGACAGGGCCTTCGCCTCCGGCCCGATGCCTTCGGCGATCGCGCGCGCGACCGCGGCCGTGTTCCCCCACAACGATTCATAGACCACCAGGGTTTTCATGCGTCCGTCTCCTTGTTCAAGCCGGCCCCCATCCTACGAAGCGATCCGCCGCCGGACAAGGTTTTCCACGCTGTGGAAAAATTTCGGCCGGGCGCCGGGGAAAATGGCCTTGCGGGGCGGGAGCGGGTGGGGGATGATGCCCGCGTGAAAAGCGCAGGGTGGTCCAGATGAACGAGGCGACGCTCCTTCATGATTTGGCGATCGTCATGATCGCGGCGGGCGTGGCGGCGCTGCTGGCCCATATTCTGGGCCAGCCCAAGATCCTCGGC
>DMJA01000127.1 GCA_003451935.1 Verrucomicrobiota bacterium
GGCCCGCGACGTGAACATCCGGTACGGCTCGTTCGTCCCCTTCGTCACCAAATCATCAATCAAAACACCGATGTAAGCCTCGTGTCGTTTTAATGTAACTTGCTCTCTTCCAATTATTTGTAGTGCCGAATTTACCCCGGCCATCAATCCTTGTGCCGCCGCCTCTTCATAGCCGGTGGTGCCATTGATTTGGCCTGCGAAATAGAGTCCCCCCACCTGCTTGGTTTCCAGGGTATGAAAGAGTTGGGTGGGATCGAAGAAGTCGTATTCGATGGCGTAGCCCGGCGCCAAGAACTCCGCCCGCTCGAGGCCGGGGATGGATTGAATCATCTCCCGTTGCACCTCGATTGGCAGGCTGTTGGAGGTGCCGTTGGGATACATCTCCAGCACCCCCCTGCCCTCCGGCTCAACAAACACATGGTGGTCGGCGTGAAGCGGAAATTTGACCACCTTGTCCTCGATGGACGGACAATACCGGACGCCGGTCCCTTCGATCATGCCTCCGTACAGCGCGGAATCGGTCAGATGGGCTTGGATGATCCCGATGGTCTTTTCGTTGGTATGCGTCAGCCAGCATGGGATCTGGTTGGATCCCGGAACCCAAGGCGCGAACGGCGGCAAGGACGACGTTCCACGTGGAACGTCGGCGGTTCCGCAGGCTCCCGGACGGTCCCCGGAGCCGGATTGTTCCACGTGGAACGTTCCGGCGGAGGCCCGGCAGCGCCATCCAAAGAACGGCGGCGGCTCCTCGCCGGGCTGGACGATCATTTTGGCGTAATCGATGCTGTTCTTGTGCAGCCGCGGCGGAGTTCCGGTCTTGAGGCGTTCCATCCGGAAGCCCAGATCCCGCAATTGAAGGCTTAGGCGCTCCTCGGACGGCTCGTTCAGGCGTCCGCCGCTGACGGCGTGCTTTCCAACGAAAATTTTGCCGCGCAGGAAGGTTCCAGCGGTCAACACGACCGCTTTGGCCTCTAAAAAGCCCGTTTTTTGGCCAAAAACGCCCAAAATACGGTCATTTTCAACTTTGACGGCTTCCACTTGGTCTTCGAGGAGCGTCAGGTTTTCCTGGGCCATCAGGACGGCGTGCATGCGGGCGGAATAGGCCGGCTTGTCGCATTGGGTGCGGTTGGCGCGGACCGCCGGTCCTTTGCGCATGTTCAGCACCCGGAACTGGATTCCGGTGCAGTCGGTGTTCGGGGCCATTTCGCCGCCGAGGGCGTCCAGTTCGAAAACCATATGCGATTTGGCGATGCCGCCGATGGAGGGGTTGCAGGACATCCGCGCGGCCGCGCGGGGTTCCATCGTCACCAACGCCGTGCGGACGCCCAGGCGCGCGGCGGCCAGCGCCGCTTCGCAGCCGGCGTGTCCGGCGCCGATCACGATGACATCGAAGGAGTTCACGGGGTGGGGGAGGGGTGAAATTCTATTTTGTGATAAATATCACAATATATAGAGGTAGGGTCGTCTCGCCGAGACGACCGGGCTGATGGATTTCGGACGCCGACGGCGCAGCGTCCCTACCTGAAAAGAAAGGCGACTTCATTTTCCAACACAAAACCTTGAAAAAATGGCGTCGAGCATCTCTTCGGAGCAGTTTTTTCCAAAAACATAGCCGATTTGCTCCAATGCGGCCTTCGCGTGGGTCGCCGCAGGCAGAAAATCGGCCTCTGAACCAGTTTTTATCCTGTTTTCGGCGTTTTTAACCTCCTCCAAGGCAATCAGAAGGGCATATTTATGCCTTCCGGATATTGCCAAGGCCCCGTGCTCGCCACCGGAGGGCTTATGGAGGATTTTTTGGATGATTTTTTCGATGAGTTCATCGATGGGAGGCTCGTTTTTGAGCGAGAGGGAGATGGATTCAAATCCAGAAAGGTTTTGGGCGGTTGTTTTTTGCCCCAGATCAATTTTATTGAGCAGGACAAGGGTCTTTTGAGACTTCTGCGCCTCGAGAAAAGATTCCTCTTCCGCAGAGAGATCTTGGGAGGCGTCGACGAGACACAGACAAAGATCCGCCTGCGAAAGGGCGCGATGGGTTCGGCGAATCCCTTCTTGTTCGATTTCGCATGGGGCTACGCGCAACCCGGCGGTATCGACGAGCTGCATGGGATAGCCTTGGAGGGTGACGGACTCCTCGATGGTGTCGCGGGTGGTGCCAGGGTGGGGCGAAACGATGGCGCGGTCGCGGCCGGCCAAGAGATTCAGCAAGGTGGACTTGCCGACGTTGGGGGCGCCGGCGATGACGACACGGGCGCCTTCGCGAAGAACGTGCCCCTCGTGCCACGTGTCGAGAAGGGCTTGGATTTCGGCGGAAACGGCGGAAAGACGGGAACCAATTTCGTTCGGAATCGATTGCGGCAGTTCATCATCCGGAAAATCCAGCATGGCTTCAATGTCGGCGGAGATGGCGAGGAGAGTGCCATAGAGGGCGCGGATCCGGTGCCCGAGAGCATCCTCGAGCTGGGCGGTGGCGAGGCGCGCGGACCGCTCGGAACGGGCGTGGATGAGGTCCAAAACTGCTTCGGCCTGGGTCAGGTCGATCTTTCCGTTCAAAAAGGCGCGCTTGGTGAATTCGCCGGGTTCGGCTTGGCGCGCGCCGGCAATGAAAAGGGCATCGAGGATGCGCCGGGCGGCCTGGGAGCCGCCGTGGCACTGGATCTCGACGGAATCTTCGCCGGTGTAGGAGTGCGGGGCGCGGAAAATCAGCAATAGGGCGTCATCGAGGACTTCCTGGGAATCCGGATCGGCAAATTGGCCGTGAATGAAGGTCCCGGCGGCTCGCGCGGAGGGCAGGGGAGGGGGGCACCGGAAAAAACGGTCGGCGAGAGAATAGGCGGCGGGACCGGAAAGCCGGACGATGGCGATGGCGCCCTCGCCCGGGGCGGTGGCGATGGCGGCGATGGTGTCGGATGGATGCGGCAGGGCCATGCGCGGAGTGTGATACACCCAAACCGCCGGAGCCGCAATAGCAGATGCGCGGTGTTTTTGCTTGTGCGGGGAGGGGGGAATGGCGTAGAACCGCCGGCAGTTTTTGCGTTCCGTGGGACGGTAGCTCAGTTGGTAGAGCACGAGCCTTTTAAGCTTGTGGTCGCGGGTTCGAGCCCCGCCCGTCTCACCAGTTTTGACCGGATATGACCCTCAGATGATGGGGGTGCGTCGGCCGGCCAGGGCGGTGAGGACGTCCAGCATTCGCGGGCGGCGCTTGTTCAAAAGGCAGAGGGATTCCAGATAGGCCTGCCATTCGGTTTCTTTGCCGATGTGGACGGCGACTTGCTTGATTTTTCGGAGATGCCTTCCGGCGGATTGATAGCCGGCTTGGTTTGTCGTGGCGGTTTCCGCGGCGATCATTTCTTTCCAGATGGCGATGGCGTCATCCGGATGGGCGTCGGCGACGGCTTCGGCCACTTTGTCGCCTTGGTAGGTGAGCGCCAATCCGTTTTGGCCCACGCGCAGTCGGAACCAGTACAGGACGTCGGCGGGGCGTTTTTCGTGGATGGCGATATCGATCAGCGTGGAAGCATCGGGAAACGCGTTCCGGCGGCGATCGGTTTCGACTTCGGGGAGTCCGGTCGGGGGCAAAGGCCAATCGGGAGCGGATTCCTGTGTTTTGCCTTTTCGTTTTCCGGCGGGATTGGCGCGGTCCGGGCGTCGACCGGTTTCCAAAAAGCGCAGGGCCATTCCCCGGACGACGTCCCAAACCTTGACTTGGGTGGCGGCGGCTTGCAGGGATTTGAACGATTCCAAGCCCGGCGAGACAAAAAATTCTCGGGCGCGATAGGCGGCGACCAAGGGCAGGTTTTTCTCCTTTTCCGCGAGATTCCGGAGTTCGCCTTGCAATTCCGTGGCGATGCCTGGGAGATTGCCGGCGGTGGCTTCGATGCCTTTGAGGGCCCAGGCGCGGGCATCTTGTCGCCGTCGCGCCTGGATGAGGCGGCGGACGAGGGCGAGATAGCAGTCGGTTTGTTTGGTTTCGCGTTCGAGGACGGGGATGATTTCGGATTTGCGGCCGGCCTTTTCGAGGGCGAGGAGCAGCCAATTCATCAGGCGCTCCCGGTCGAATTTCGCGGACGTATAAACCTCGGGGGAGTCGGGCTTCCGCGCGGGGAAATCCTCGAGCCGGGCGGCGAGTTGATCGGCCACCGGGCTCCAAACGGCGGCAGCTTGGTTGTCTTGCGCGAGCGGGCCGCTGATTTCGTCGAGAATGCCGCCGGGATCCAGCCGGTGCGCGTCGATGTCCCACAGGATTTGCTGGCCGGGCGCAAGGGAAGAACGGGCAAGGGCTCGATAGACCACTTTCAAGGCGTCGGCGACTTCGCGGCCCGTTTCGCCTTCATCGTTCGAGCAGGCCGCCTGGTTCATTCCTTGCTTGAGCAGTTCGGTTCCCAATTCGACCACGGCGTCGGCTTGGCCGATGGCCAACAGATTGGAGAGGCGCTGCGTCAGGTGCGAGTAATCGGGGGTATAGCCTTCGCGCTTCCATGGATTTTGCCAGCCGGGGTCCCGCGTGACGCGGTGGATTTCCTTGCGGATGGCGGCGACCATTTTGGGGACGTTGCCTTCTTTCAGCTCCGCCTGATCGGCCAACCGTTGGCGCAGTTCGGGAATGACGTCGCGGCCCTCCATCAGTAAATCCACGAGTTCGTTTTTGGGCAATTCGAGCAGATGCTTGCGGATCGCGTCGTCGCCAGGCTTGCGGCGCGGCGGAATCGCCGCCGCCAGATCCTCGTCCTCTTCTTCGTCCGGGTCGCATCGGTTAGCCAGCTCGTCGAACCGTTCGTCGTCGGCTTCCGCCGGGGGCGGGAGGCGTTGCAGTTGGATGCAGTCGAGAAAGCGCAAGACGGCGGCGACGGCGTGCTTGCAGGAAGAGCCGTAGGGGCAGGTGCAGGTGGAGGACAACTTGCCTGCGGCGGTGCAGCGGACGAGAGTGGCATAGCGATCGCCGCCTTGAACCCAGGCCAGCAGCGCGCCGTCGGTCGTGAGGCACAGGTCTTCGACCCGGGATGTGTAGGATTTTCCGCGCCGGACCACGCGGTCGCCGGCCCAGTCCTTGAGGTCTTCCCAGGCCAGTTTTGCAAAGGCGGAAACAATAGTTGGGTTCATGATGCCAAGCGGGCAAATTGGCCGATGGGGTATGAATCGGGGGGACTTGCATTATCCAGCAAGTCGCGGAGCGGAACGCCGAGATCTTCCCAAGCGGCGAGCAGGTGGGGAGCCAAGGTGTCTTCGAGAGTGGCGGGTTCTGGTAGGCGGTGGCGGATGGCAAGCGCCTTGCCGAGTTGCAAAATGGCGTCGCGCCAGCGGCGGCGGGCGATTTTGTCTGCATCGGGGATCGCCCAGTTGTGCGCGCCGGATGGGTCGGGCGGCAGGGCGGTGCGGTTTGCGGCGGCCTTGGGCGTGGTCTTTTTCTTCATGCCGGCACTATATCGAAAAGAGGAAGGCCCAGAAAAGCCATTGTGATGTCAAATGATCAAGGATACAGCCGCGGGACGGGGTCGTCCCGGCTCTAGAAATCCACGGGTCAGGGCACGAGCAGTTCGAAGCCAGTGGCGGGATCGGGAAGGCGGCGGGCGGTGGAGCCAAGGAGCTCGATCAAGATGACTTCGAGCACGTGCCAGGTTTTCACGCCGGTGCGAATGCAGCCGGTGATGGTTTTCTCGCCACGTCCGCAGGCGAGATGGACGTGGAGGATGGGGGTGCCCTTCGCATCGGGGAAGAGGGAGCCGGTGCCGACGACTTCGTGGACGTTGTCCAGCACGGTGGTTTGCGGGGCGATGGGCGGGGGACCGCGGCCTTCGCGCGGGCCCGTCACCAACATACTGCCTTGGTCGGCACCTCCATGCATGGTGAGCGCGGCGTGGCTGATGCCGTGTTCGGAGGCGAATCGCTCAATGCATTCGTGGACGATTTCGCCATCTTCCAGGCGAATGACGAAGACGCGGCCCAGCTGGGCTTGGCTGAATTTCACGGGACGAGGTGCGTGCCGTTCTTGCCGGCGATGGCGTCTTCGAGGAGGTGGGGCTGGGTGATAATGACTTCCTTGCCGCCGTGTTCGAGGAAGTCGATGGCCGCTTCGATCTTGGGGCCCATGCTGCCGGCGGGGAACTGTCCTTCGGCGAGGTATTTCTTCGCTTCGGCGACGGTGAGCTTGTCGAGCTCGCGCTGGGTGGGCTTCTTGAAGTCGACGGCGACCTTGTCCACGCCGGTGGAAATGATGAAGAGGTCGGCCTTGAGGTTCTTGGCGAGCAGGCAGGAGGCGAGATCCTTGTCGATGACGGCGGCGCAGCCTTCGAGGTCGCCCTTTTCGTTTTCGCGGACGGGGATGCCGCCGCCGCCGACGGCGATGACGACGACGTCCTGTTCAAGCAGAAGGCGGATGGTGTCTTCCTCGACGATCCGGAGGGGCTGGGGCGACGCGACGACGCGGCGCCAGCCGCGGCCGGCGTCTTCCTTGAGAATCCATCCACTGTCGGCCTTGTGCTTTTGGGCTTCGGCCTCGGTGTAGAAGGAGCCGATGGGCTTGGTGGGATTGGAGAAGGCCTTGTCGTTCTTGTCCACAAGGACCTGGGTGACGACGGTGGCGATGGGCTTCTGGATGCCTTGGTGGCGGAGTTCGTTGGCGAGGGTCTGGCCGATCTGGTAGCCGAGGGCGCCTTGGGTGTCGGCGACGCAACTGTCGAGGGGCACCTCGTGGAGAACGTTGCGGGCGAGGTCGGAACGGAGAAGGATGAAGCCGACCTGCGGCCCGTTGCCGTGGGTGACGACGACGCGGTAGCCGGCGGCGACGAGCGCGGCAATGTGGTGGGAGGTTTCGCTGGCCGCGCGGTACTGGTCCATCACGGTGATTTTCTTGCTGTCCAGGATGAGGGAATTGCCACCGATGGCGATGACGGCGAGAGGGCTTTTCATGGGTCGGGCTCCTTGTTTAATGGCTATGGGGACATCCGCCGCCGGCGCAACCGCAGCCGCGCGTGGGGCAGCTGCCGGTTCCGCAGGGGGGCGGGGAAAAAGATGGGGACGACGCCACCTTGGCGCAGAACGTGGAGAGCTGCTTTTCGAGCTTCGGCGAGCCGCAATGGGGACAGGCGGGCTTTTTCGAGCCGGTCACAAGCAGTTCGGAAATCTCGCCGCAGGACTTGCAGATGTATTCGAAGAGCGGCACGGGATTATTTTGCAGCGGCGAGGGCGTCGATCAGCACCTGCGCTTGGCGCATGCCGACGAAATCGGAGACCTTTTGGCCGTCCTTGAAAATGACGAGATAGGGGATGGTGTTGACGCCGAACTGGGCGGCGAGATCGCCGTTTTCATCGACGTTGACCTTGCCGATCTTGACGTTCGGCAGCTTCTCGGCGACCTGCTCGAGGATGGGAAGCTGCATGCGGCACGGCCCGCACCACGGCGCCCAGAAATCC
>DMJA01000020.1 GCA_003451935.1 Verrucomicrobiota bacterium
CCGTATTTCCACTGGATGTTGCGATAAATTTTCAGATCGTCCTCCGGCATGAGGCCGGGCTCGTAGCCGAGGATGTAGCGCCACGGCGCGTGCGGGTTCTTGAAGAAGGTCTGATAGAAAACCGACATGTCGTCGCTATAGATGATGCCCCCCGGCTCGGGGAGCCAGCCCGCGAGCGGAGGATCCCCTTCGTAGAGATAGGCCTGGGTGAGCGTGCGGGTCCAGCGCCCGCCGAGATCGGTGGTGCAGGACAGGTAGAGCGCGGCGCAGGCGAAGCCGGCGAGGCAGAACCGAAACCCCGGCTTGCCCTGCTCGAGCGGCCGGAGCCCTGCGGAGAATTCGCGCGCGAGCCACAGCAGGAACGAGGGGAAGCCCCAGTCGTGCCAGAAGCGGCCGACCTTCAGCCCCAGCAGCCAGCCCATCAGGATCAACAGGAAAACGGGATCGCGCAACACACCATGGAGGACTTGCAGGCCTTCGGTCCGGGCTTTCGCCACCAGGACGAGCGCGACGACCAGCACGGCGAAAAACACGCCCGAGGTGGGCTGGAACTCGCCGACCAGCATGCGCTGGAGGGTGTCCTGCCCGAGCGCGGCGGAGAGATGGTCGAGCTGCCACGCCAAATAGCGCAGGGGCTCGCCGGTGGGCAGGGCGCCCAGCACAACGCCCAGGACGGTGGCCGCGGCGAGGCCCGCCGCCTCCCGCCAGCGCCGGGCGGCAACGAAGGCGGCGACCGGCAGCGCGAACAGGAACCAGCTTCCGTGGACCCAGACCGAAACTCCGATCAGCACGGCGCTCGCCGCGATGCGCCACCCCGGCCGCCGCGCCGCCCCCGGGACCGTCCACAGTCCGAGCAGCGCCAGGGTGGCGGCCATGCTCAGGATGAAGGGCCGCCCGAGCAGCAGGCGGAACAGGGAACTTCCGGAGGCCATCGTGGACACCAGCAACGCCAACAGCCATGCCTCCGGCCTTCGCATCCAAGGCAAGGCGCCCAGCATGAAGATCCAGAACAACGAAACCACGGAAAAGCAAACCAGCCGGTCGGCGTTCCAGCCGGCGGAGCGATGCAGGACTTCCAGGATTTTGTGCCAACCCGGATTGTGGTCGAACGTGATGTCCGGGCGCATGACCATGATTTCGGCCCACGGCTTGCCGCTGATCGCCTTGCCGGCATGGCGGAGCGCGTCGTCGCCCGGCAGGTAGCCATAGCGGATGATTTCCATCGGGATCATGAGCAGGGTGATTACCACCGCCACCCAGATCCAGAACGCTGCGCGCTGCTCCCAGGATTGGAGGTGGGCATCCATCTGGGTCCTGTACGGGCGGCAACCCGTCAAAGCAGCGTGGCGGCCGGCGTTTCGTCCTCGAGCTCCGACTCCCAGCGATGGTTGACGACGGCAATGCCTTCGCGGCCAAAGTGGTCGGTCACGATGACCATGTTCTGTCCGCGGCCGCCATGGCTCTCATAGACTGCGGAGTAGCCGGCGCTGGAGAGGATGCGGCCCAGCGTGGGATTGCTGACGCTCCATTGGAGCGGCAGGATCGCCATGTCGTTCAGGTTGGTGGCCGCCGCATCGACTTCGTCGGGATCGGAGGCGGTCAGGAAGAGGGTGGTGCCCTGGCCAGTGATCACCGAGCTGGCCGGCGTGATCTGGAGCGCCGAATCCGTTTCCGCGTCGTCGCAACCCGCCATCAACCCACCTGCCACGGCCACGGCGGCCGCCACTGCGATTACCTGGATCCATTTCGTTTTCATGCTGTTCTCCTTGCCTGTATTTAAACTCCTACCATTGTATCTGGGTCCCGCCGTAGGGCGAGTAAAACCCTTCCAACCGGATCGCAAAATCCTTGAAGAATGTCTCGTTGGCGGCATTGCGGTCGTAGAAGATGTGCAGGCCGATTTCGGGGGGCTGGAGGGTGCTGAAATCGGCGGAAGTGATGCGGGAATCGATGTTGGTCACGACGCCGTTGCTCCAAACAATCGGCGCGGGGTAGTTGGTGGTGTTCTCCTGCCACACGGCGTTGGTCGCGCTGAAGTTCGGCCAGACGGGATTGACCGAGGGCGGCTCCATGTAGGCCACGATGCGGTTCTCCCGGTTGGTGTACGAGCCATCGGTGTACACATCGTCGAGCTGCAACAGGAGCGTGCAATAGTTGGTTAGTTCGTACACGCCATTGTAGAGATCCGTTTCATAGAGCCCGTCCTCCCACCGGATCTGGCGGGAGTTGATGAGCTGGAGATTGGCATTCGTCGCGGTGCGGTACCACAGCACCGCGTAGGTGTTGGTCCCGCGCAGGGCTTTGAAATTATCGTCCATCTTATTTGCCCAAGGGGGCCGGTCAGGATCGCCGATGGCCTTGGCGCCGTCGTTCGTCATGGACCGGAAGAAGGACAGGCCATAGTGTTCGCCGTTGCTGCGGAGACGGAAGGAGATGCCCATCATGTAGTGCAGGCTGGGGACATTCTCGAAGGTTTGCAGCTTCAGCTGGATGTCGTAGCTCAACCGGCCGGTCCCGCCCCCGGCGTGGGTCGCCCAGGAACTGTCCAGGTCGATCACGTTCTGGTTGTTCACCCAATCCAAGGTGATTTGCCCCTCGTATTCAGGCCGGTCCACCACCAGGTTCACGCCCGGCCCGTCCGATGGACCGGTGTCGAAAATCCGGACGTCGCTGGCATCGATGTTTTTCAGGTCCCACAAATCGAAATTGAAGTGGGTCTCGTCCGAGAACAGCTCGCCGCCGGACGGGGCTGCCCCTTTTTCGTGCATGTCGAAGTGGATCTGCTGCCGGGCCTCCAGCGCCGTGTCGGCATTGACGATGCCGAGCGAATCCACGATGGTGTGCCACCCTTCATAGACGACGCCGACGGCGTTCGTGTAGATGAACGAGACCGGATGGGCGGACACGACGAACTGGTCGCCATTGGGCAGGGTGTTGGTTTCCGCCGTCGGAAAATACAGCGGATTGGTGGCGCGGCGCGAACGGACATAGGAGGCACCGGACTCGGCGAGGTAGTAGGCCCGGTTGGCGATGCCGTACTGGACGCGCTCGTAGCGAGAACTGGTGGCCTTCGACAGGATGGCGGTGCCCACCAGCCCCGCGGCGATCATCGAGAGCACCACGACGACCACCGCCGCGCCTCTTTTCCGTTGTATGTTTTTTTTCATGGTCATGGCCCTGCAAGGATGTTCCGGGGGGCGATGCGGTTGGAATAGGCGTTGCCCGACTCCCCCACCCGGCTTTGCAAGACCACGTCGATGACCGGGGGGGGGCCGGCCTGATAGGTCAACGTGAAATTCTCCACGTCGTCGGTCAACGGCACGCCCTCCAGCATCAGCGGATGGCCAGGAGTCCCGTCCCAGGAGAGGGTATGGGTGAGGGTGGTGTACCAGGAGTCGGACGGGACAAGAAAGTCATAGGTGATGGAGGCCGAACTGACCGACTCGATGTTGGTGATGGTGGTGAACTCGCGCGAGAGTCGGACCATGGCGAGGCGGGCCTTCTGCGCGGCCGCCGTGTTCTCCCGGACCTGCAACAGCCCCTGGGTCATCGGCAGCATCGAAATCAGCACCGACATCGCCAGGATGGACACCAGCAGGAGGACGGCGATGGTCTCTATCAATGTGAAGCCCTTTTTCATAGCGGTGGCACCGTGAACAGCCGGGTGACGGTTTCGCCCAGCGGATTTCTCAACGTGATGTGGAGCAGGTTGTTGGTGGCCGGCGCAGTGGAATAGCCGCCATTGGTGAAGGCGACGAAACGGTTGGTCACCACGGTCTGGCCCTGATAGGGGTTGTTGGCGGCGACATAGGCCTGCAGCAAGGCCGGATTGTTGCTGTGGACGGCATCCCACACCACCAGCCCATCCATGGCGGCCTGCAGGGAAATTCCCTGCTGGAGCGTGGTCCGCGGCTCGTGGCTCAGTTGGAACACCCGGTCCAGCATCGGCAGGATGGCCGCCATCATAATCGCGGAAAGGATGATGGCGACAATGACCTCGATGAGGGTGAAGCCGCTGGACCGGAGAATTTTCATGGCACCAATCCTGTGAAACCGGTGATGACAACATCCTGCGACTGCGTCCCGTCGGAAAGCGAGACCGTATGGGTGGCGACCGGCGCGCCCCACTCGTCGAATTCGACCAGGCCCAGGCCCGCCTGGATCGTGACGCCCCCCGGCAACACATAAGTGGAGGAAGACGTGCCGGGCCAGGGGAAGGGCGAAGCGGCGTTGTCGCGCAACAGGGTATAGGATCCGCTGGTGAAGGCCACGCTCCAATCGGCGGTGTTGTTGGCCATGGCCAGCGACTGGGCATAGCCCAGATGGGAGCGGAGGATGTCGGACTCGACCGGCACGGAGGCGCGGACATTCAAGCCGGCCGCGATGGAAACCGCCAAAACGCCCAGCACCACCAGCACCGCAATCACCTCGACCAAGGTGAATCCCTGCCGCGCCGACCGTGTCCTGGACCGGACTTTCATCTTCCACCCCTCGCATGCAAAAAACGACAGGCCACGGGAGAAGGGGCCATCCCCTTCTCCCGCGCCGCAGGCGCCAAGGCTATGGGGCTGCCCAGACGGCATTGCCCGTCATGGTGGCGTCGCCGTTCTCCGCGGCCGTCACGAGGATGTTGTCGTTGCCGCTGGCGGTGAAGGTGACGTCGTAATCCGCGGACTGCATGCCATTCGCATTCAGCTCGGTGAGGATGGTGGCTTGCGTCGGCTCCGTTCCGCCTTGCAGCGCCACGCGGCCATAGGCCAGCGAGACATGCGACAAGCCGGCGGCGACCGCGCCGTTCAACGCCTGGGTCCGCGCATCATCAATCAGGCTGATGTAGCGCGGGATGGCCACGGCGGCCAAGACCGCCAAGATGACCAGCACGGCAATGATTTCAATCAGGGTGAAACCTGACTTCTGCTCTTTTCTATCCTTCTTCATGGGCTTCTCCTTGTTTGTTTGGTTTTCATTTATTTAAACCCGCCAAATTTGCACTGGCGCACTTTTCATGTTGCATCATCCGTGCCAAGACGGGAGGGGCGGCGAAAATAGCCAATAATGATTCCGCCATGCTTCTCGGCAGGGTGCCTTGGCCCCTAGAACCGCCATTTTGGATTCCCAATCCCGGCGGACTCGGGAAGACCGCCCAATTTTTGGGGCCAGGCCCATTCGGCATCCTCCACAATTTGTTGTTCATGACTCCATTTCCCGAGGCTTCGTTTTTTGTTCTGGGCGTTCGGGACGGATGGCGGTGACATCGATCTTGTGCTTGGCGATGCGGTGCCAAAGGCTGCGCTCCTTGATTCCCAACAACGCCGCGGCGCGGACCTGAACGCCATCGGACTTCATCAGGGCGTCGGTGATCATGGCTTTTTCAAAAGCGTCCATGCGCTCGTCAAGGTTCCGGAATCCTTCTGCCGAAGCCGAGGCCTCTGGCGGACTGAATTCAAATTGCAGCCGCATGCCGGCGTTGAGGTGCTCCGGCCCGATGACATCGGTCGCCAAGGCGGCGGCGGCCTCGATGGCGTTCTTGAGTTCGCGGACGTTGCCGGGCCAGCGGTAGGCGGTGAGGGCGGCGAGGGCGGCGGGGGAAAGGGTGGCGGCAGGCTTGATCTGCTGGAGTAGATGGACGGCCAGCAGCGGAATGTCCTCGCTGCGCTCGCGCAAGGGGGGCAGGCGGAAAGAGAACACGTTGATGCGGAAAAAGAGATCTTCGCGGAAAGTCCCCGACTGGACCATCTTGGCGAGGTCCTTGTTGGTGGCGGCGAGCACCCGGATATCGACGGGGATGGGCTTGCCCCCCCCCACCCGCTCGATTTCGCGCTCCTGCAGGGCGCGAAGGATCTTGGCCTGGGTCATCATGGGCATGTCGGCGATTTCGTCGAGGAAGATGGTGCCGCCATCGGCCGCTTCGAGCTTGCCGATCTTGCGGACATAGGCGCCGGTGAAGGAGCCCTTCTCGTGGCCGAA
>DMJA01000221.1 GCA_003451935.1 Verrucomicrobiota bacterium
CCATGTGTCCTTTTGGATCGTCATCGTCGCGCTGGTCGCCACCCTGAGCCTCAGCCTGCTGATCAACCTGACCGCCGTCGGGCTGCTCGCCGGCGCCGCCAAGCCTGTCCACGGCGGACAAGGCGAGGACGAATTCCCCCAGTTCGCCGAGACGCATTCCTACGGCTCGGGCACCACGAAGGTCGTCCGCATCTGGTTCACCGGCATCCTCACCCGGCAGCTGGATGGCGGCTGGCTCGGCACCACCGATCCCGTCGAAGACTGCCTGCGCCAGATCCGCGCCGCGCGGCAGGACCAGCACGTCGCCGCGATCCTCCTCGAAGTGGATTCGCCCGGCGGCGAAGTCACCGCCGCCGACGAGATTCACCGCGAGCTGACGCTCTTCAAGGAAAGCCGCGCGGACCGCAAGATCACGGTGCTGGTCCACGATCTGGCGGCATCGGGCGGCTACTACATTTCGCTGCCCGCCGACCGCATCCTCGCCCAGCCCACCGCCCTCATCGGCTCCATCGGCGTCCTCCTGCAGACGCTCAACATCCAGGGCCTCAGCGAAAAAATCGGCGTGACGGACACCACCATCAAGTCCGGCAAGAACAAGGACCTGCTCAATCCCTTCCACCCCGTGGATCCGGAGCAGGTGAAACTGCTGCAGGAATCCGTGGACGCCATGTACGGGCGCTTTGTGGATCTCGTCGCGGAGGGACGTTCCCTCAAGAAATCCGACGTGAAGGCCCTGGCCGACGGCCGCCTCTTCACCGCCGAAGCGGCGCTGGAGCACAAGCTGATCGACGGCATCGGCTACTGGGACGAGGCCATGGACGAGATGCGCGGCCTCCTGGGCGTGGAGGACCTCTTCGTGGTGACCTACCAAACCGAAAAGTCGTTCTTCGATCTGCTGATGGGCGCGGGATCGCCCCTGCCCGGCCTGCGGGCGCTGCTCTCCAGCGCCGCCACCCCCCGCCGCCAATTCCTCTGGCGGCCGTAGAACAAAGCAGGCGGTAGCCGTTTAGGCTGAAGGCGGAAGGGAAGAAGCTGGGGGCGGGGAAGTGTCCCGCCCTTCAGCCTTTGGTCTTCAGCCTGATTTCTTCTCCGCCCGGATTTCGGCGACGAATTCCGCCATGCGCTTCATGCCCTCGCGGATGTTGTCCATGCTGGTGGCGTAGGCGCAGCGCAGGAAGCCCGCGCCGCAGGCTCCGAACGCATCGCCGGGCACCACCGCGACGCCCTTTTCCTCGAGGAAGCGCATCGCGAAGTCCTCCGCGGAGATGCCCAAGTCGCCGATGTAGGGGAACGCATAGAACGCGCCCGCCGGGGTGTGGCAGGGAATGCCCATCTCGGCGAAGGCCGCGATCAGGTAGTTCCGCCGCCGGTTGTACTCGGCCCGCATCTCCGCCACCGCGGCGTCGCCGTGGTCGAGCGCCTCGGCCGCGGCCATCTGGCCCGTGGTCGGCGCGCTCATGATGGCGTACTGGTGCAGCTTCATCAGGTTCTCGGAAATCTCGGCCGGGGCGCAGGCGTAGCCGATGCGGAAGCCGGTCATGGCCCACGCCTTCGACATGCCGTGCAGGAAGATCGTCCGCTCCTTCATGCCGGGCACCGCGATGAAACTGAAGTGTTTCGAATCGTAGGTCAGCTCGGCGTAGATCTCGTCCGTCAGCAGCAGCAGATCGTGCTTCACGCAGAAGTCGGAAATGTCCTCGACGTCCTTCTTCAGCAGGATCGCGCCGGTCGGATTGCACGGGAAGTTGAGCATCAGCACGCGCGTCTTGGGCGTGACGGCCTTCTCCAGCATGGCGCGCGTCAGGCGGAACTGGTCTTCGCGCCGCGTCTCGACACACACCGGCGTGCCGCCGGCCATGATGATGGTCGGCCGGTAGCTCACGAAGCACGGCTCGTGGTAGATCACTTCGTCGCCGGGATTGGTGACCGCGCGCAGGGCGATGTCGATGGCTTCGCTGACGCCCACCGTCACCAGGATCTCCGTGTCCGGGTTGTAGGTCGCGCCGAACTGGCGGGCCACGTAGCGGCTGATGGCCTTGCGCAGCGCGGGATCGCCGCGGTTCGACGTGTAGTGCGTCTCCCCGCGTTCCAGCGAATCCATGGCCACGTCGCGCACCGCGCGCGGCGAGTCGAAGTCCGGCTCGCCCACGCCGAACGAGATCACGTCCTTGCGCTGCGCCACGATGTCGAAGAATTTGCGGATGCCCGAAAACGGCAGCGCCTTCACGTGCGCCGCCACCCTGCTTTTGCCGTTCATGGCCATAGCGTCCTCTCCCTGCGCCCTATGGACTGACCTGCAGGCGGTCGTCCACCTTGTCCATGTCCATCAGCACGCCATCCAGCTTGTAGGTCTTGAGCATGAAATGCGTACCCGTGGACAGCACGCCGTCGATCGTCGAGAGCCGTTCGCTCACGAACGAGGCCACCGCGCGCAGGGTCTTGCCCTCCACGAACAGCAGCAGGTCGTACTTCCCGGACATCAGGTACATGTTCACCACCTCGTCGAACGCGCTGATCCGCTTCGCGATGCGGTCGAACCCGCCCTCCTTCTCCGGCTGGACCTTCACTTCGATGACCGCCGTGACGCGGTCTTCCTTCAGATGGTCCTCGTTCACCAGCGCCCGGTAGCCGCGAATGGTCCCCACCCGCTCGTACTCCTCGATCCGCGCGGCCACCTCGGCGGGCGTCGACCGGATCATCTTGGCGATGTCCTTGGTGCTCGTGCGGGCGTTCTTCCTCAAAATATCCAGCAATTCGTCCATGGCTTGTCTCCGATTGAGGGCCGAATCCTACCAGCCCCCCGGGGCGAAACGCCACCCAATTTGCGAAAAAACCATCCAGACGCCCCCCCGGCAGGAAATCAGACCGACCGGGACGGAGGCTTCGCCAGCCGGCGCTCGCGAACCCAGCAGTAGAGGACGGGTGCCATGAAGAGCGTAACGACTTCGATGGCCATGCCGCCGAAGGCGGGCAGCGACATCGGCAGCATGATGTCCGAGCCCCGCCCCGTCGACGTGAGCACCGGCAGCAGCGCGAGGACCGTCGTGGCCGTGGTCATCAGGCAGGCGCGGATGCGCCGCTGGCCCGCATAGACCGTGGCTTCGCGGATGGCGGCGACCGTGGCGGGCCGGACCTTGTCGAACCGC
Source organism: Verrucomicrobiota bacterium (assembly GCA_003451935.1). Taxonomy (GTDB): domain Bacteria; phylum Verrucomicrobiota; class Kiritimatiellia; order CAIQIC01; family Lenti-01; genus Lenti-01. The sequence goes on from DMJA01000221.1 coordinate 3,147, forward strand.
TGGTCCATGTAGGTGCAGATGACGACGGCATCGTCGGACGCGATGCCGAACAGCGCGAGGAATCCCACCCAGACGGCGATGCTCATGTGGATCGGATGCACGCGGAACAGGGCGCGCGGGTCCACGCCCAGGAAGGTGAAGTCGAGAAACCACGGCTGACCGTACAGCCAGATGAGCAGCAGCCCGCCCGCCCAGCAGACGAAGATGGTCGAGAACACCAAGCCGGTCGTGACCACGGACCGGAACTGGAAGTAGATCAGCATGAAAATGACGAACAGCGTCAGCGGCAGGACGATCGACATCGTTTTCTGGGCGTGGATCTGGTTCTCGTAGCTGCCGGCGAACCGGTAGGAGACGCCGGCAGGCAGGCTCAACTCGCCGGACGCCGCTTTCGCCTCCAGATAGCGCTGGCTGGCTTCGACCACGTCCACCTCGGCAAAGCCGGGCTTCTTGTCGAACAGCACGTAGCCGATCAGGAAGGTGTCCTCGCTCTTGATGGCTTCGGGCCCGCGGACGTAGCGGATGTCCGTCAGCTGCGCCAAGGGGATCTGCGCGCCGTCCATCGTGGGAATCCGCACCTGCCCCAGCGTCTCGATCCGGTCGCGCCGCTCGCGCTGATAGCGCACGCGGACCGGGAAGCGCTTCCGACCTTCCACGGTGGTGGTGAGGCGACGTCCGCCGATGGCCACTTCGATGACGTTCTGGACGTCCTCGATCCGCAGGCCGTACCGCGCAATGGCTTCGCGGTCGATATCAATCTCGAGGTAGGGCTTGCCGACGATCCGGTCGGCGATGACGGCGGACGGTTCGACCTGGGGCACTTCCTTGAGGAAGCGTTCGATTTCCAGCCCGGCGCGTTCGACGCTTTCCAGATCGGGCCCTTTGACCTTCACGCCCATGGGCGCGCGCATGCCGCTTTGCAGCATGACGATGCGCGCGGCGATCGGCTGGAGCCTGGGCGCCGTGGTGGAGCCCGGGACCTGCGCGGCGGAAACGATCTCCTGCCAGATGTCCTCCGGGCTCCGGATGGATTCGCGCCACTGCCGATAGGGGCGGCCGCGCGCATCGGGAATCAGTTCGCCGCTTTCGTCGCGGACGAATTCGTTGTTGCGCCGGTCGTAGCGGAAGGAGATCGGCCGGCCGTCTGGACCGGCGACGTATTCGGTTTTGTAGGTGATGACGGTCTCGATCATGTTGACCGGGGCGGGATCGAGCGCGGTATCGGCGCGCCCGATCTTCCCGACTACGGAATCGATTTCCGGAATGGCGCGGATGGCCATGTCCTGCTTCTGGATGATGTCCAGCGCCTCGCCGATGGAGGCGTGCGGCATCGTCGTGGGCATGTAGAGGAAGGAACCTTCGTCGAGCGGCGGCATGAATTCCTTGCCCAGCCCCGGGAACGCGTGGACGAGCGCCTGGCCCGGACGGCTGGCGCGGGCGAATCCGGGCAGCCAGCCGAACGTGCGGGAAAAGCCCAGCCAGCCGGTATAGCCCACCACCACGATCAACGCGGGCATGGCCAGGAAAACCAGCTTGTGCGCCAGGAACCAGCGCAGCATCGGCGCATAGTACCGCTCCACGAGGCGGTAAAGCCCCAGCAGGCCGCCGATGAAGACGGCCACGAGGATGAAGTTCCGCGCAAAGCCCGCCTGCAGCCCCATCGGCATCCAGTCTTTTGCGAGCAGGACGCCCACGGCCAAAACGACCAGCGCGTTGGCCAGCCAAGGCGTGAACCGTCGCACGCGCTCGGGCAACCGTTCCGAAACCAGCAGATACGCCCCGATGGCAACCAGCAGCCCTGCGGCCCACCACCACTGCAACCAGAATCCGATCACCAGTCCCGCCAGCACCATTCCCGCCCGGCCGAGGCTCCGGGTCGTCTTCGACCGGACTTTTCCTGAAAACAGGATGTGCGCAGCCGCGGGAATCACCGTCAGCGCGACGACCACCGATCCGATCAGGCAAAACGTCTTGGTGAAGGCCAGCGGCTTGAACAATTTGCCTTCGGGCCCGGTCATGGCGAATACCGGCAGGAAACCGATCACCGTCGTGGCGATGGCCGTGAGCACGGCGCTACCGACTTCGCTGGAGGCCCGGTAGATGACCTCGAGGCGGTTTTCGCCGGGGGGGGCTTCCTCCAGATGCTGCACGATGTTTTGGCACAGGATGATGCCCATGTCCACGATCGTGCCGATGGCGATGGCGATGCCCGCCAGCGAGACAACGTTGGCGTCTACGCCGAACAGCTTCATGGCGATGAACGCCATCAGCACCGCCAGCGGCATGACGGCGCTGATCAAGAGCGACAGCCCCAGTTGCGAGGCCATGAGGATCACGACGATGGTGGTGACGAGAACCTGCTCGTAGAGCGCGCCGTTGAGCGTGCCGAGGGTTTCATAAATCAGGCCCGTGCGGTCGTAGAAGGGGACGATGGTCACCTGGCTCACCGTTCCGTCGGCGAGCGTTTTCCGAGGCAGGGACGGCGCGATCTCGGCGATCTTGGCCTTGACGTTCTGGATCGCCGTCAGCGGGTTGAATCCGTGCCGGACCACCACCACCCCCCCCACGGCCTCCGCGCCTTCCTTGTCCAGCGCGCCGTCGCGGGCCGCCGGCCCCAGCGCCACCCGGGCGACGGTCTTCACGTAGATCGGCACGTTTCCGGTCGCCTTCACGACCGTGTTTTCAATGTCCCGGACGTCGCGGATGAACCCGCGCGCGCGGATCAGATATTCCACGCTGTTGAGTTCGATCTGCCGGGCGCCCGTGTCGAGATTCGACATGCGCACCGCGGTAAACACCTCTTCCAGGCTGACGCCGTGCGCCCGCATGGCGTCGGGATCCACGTCGATCTGGTACTCCTGCACGAACCCGCCGACGGGCGCGACCTCCGTGATGCCGGCGGCCGCTTGCAGGTGATAGCGCACGGTCCAGTCCTGGAGGGCGCGCAATTCGTTCAGATCCCATCCCCCGGCGGGCTTGCCGTCGGGGTCGCGGCCTTCCAGCGTGTACCAGAAGATCTGCCCCAGCGCCGTCGCATAGGGTCCCAGCGCGGGCTTCACCCCCTCCGGCAACGCACCGGCGGGCAGCCCGTTGAGCCGGGCGATGACGCGGTTCTGCGCGGCTTCGAACGGAACGTCCTCCTCGAAGATGACGTAAACCATCGAGAATCCGAACATCGAGGCGCTGCGGACCGTCCTCACGCCCGGCATGCCCAGCAGGGACACCGTCAGCGGGTAGGTCACCTGGTCGTCCACGTCCTTGGGCGAGCGGCCCATCCATTCGCTGAACACGATCTGCTGGTTTTCGCCGATGTCGGGCAACGCATCCACCGCCACCGGATTGCGCGGCAGGCCCCCGAGTTTCCAGTCGAACGGCGCCACCATCACGCCCCATGCGATCACGAAGATCACAATCAGCGCGACGATCAGCTTCTGCTCCAGGCAAAAGCGGATGACCCGATCCAAGAGCGAAGGAGGGGAAGAAGAAAAGGTGGGAGGTGGAAGGTGGGAGGGCGTAGTCACGGGAGTAGTTCCTCAGATTTCAGGGTGTCTTCAACGCTCTGATTCCACCCGATGGAAACCTGTTCCGAGCCGTACATAGCGCTTTCTTCGCGGACAACCTTGCCGGTGCGGACGGTCCCGCGCCATTCGCTGAGGGCTTGGTGCAGGCCTTCGAGCATCCGGTCGCATTCGTCATAACCGGCATCGAGATCGGCGAAGCGTTGCTCCGTCAGATACGTTTTTTCCTTCGCGACATCCAAGTGGTGCTGCGTCTCCCGGACTTCGCCCAACGCACGATTGATGGCCTCGATATAGATGTTGGTGTGTCGGCTTCCCCAGCCTTCCGCCAAAATGGCGGGTGCTGCATTGGATGAACGCCGCACTTGCGACCCCAGTTCATAGAGCTCGAATTTCGGGAAAAGGAGGCTCTCCCGATGCACATCCAAGTGAAGCCCCTTGAGTTTCTGATATACTTTCAGATCCCGAAATGAATTGAGTTGGCCCATTTCCTCGCACTCCTATCACCTGCCACCCGCCACCTCTTCCCTACCACCTATCACCTCTCACCATTTCCCTGTTTCTCGGGCGCCATCATGCTGGGCTTGCCTTGGATCTGCAGCGAGCTGTCGATCTTGAAGGCCCCCTGGACGACGACTTGTTCGCCCTCCCGAAGGCCTTCGCGCACCACGTAGAATGCCCCGGCGCGCGGACCGAGGACCACTTCGCGGCCTTCGAACACGCCTTCGCGGTCCGGCGCGGCCACGTACACCACGGCGCGCGGGCCCGTCACCAACGGCGCGGTCGCCGGAATCACCAGCGGCACGGCATCTCCCACTCCGGCCACGGAGGCGCGAACCACCGCGCGGACGAACATTTCCGGTTTCAGGCGGCCGTCGGCATTCGGCACTTCGACGCGCACCCGGACGGTGCGGGTCGCCGGATCCACGACCGGATCGATGAAGGCGAGGGTTCCCTTGAACGTTTCGCCGGAATACGCCTCCGCCTCGAACTCGACCTCCTGGTCCTCGCGCAACAGCGCGAGATCGGATTCGTACGCGTCGAGCTGCACCCAGACGCGGGACAGGTCCGCCACGGTGAACAGGCGCATGCCCGGTTCCACCGTTTGGCCCTCGCGGGCGTCTTTCTCAACTACGATGCCGCCGATTGGCGCGGTGAAGGTGACGTGATCGTGCACCTGCCCGTCGCGTTCGATCCCGGCGATCTGTTCGGCCGTGAGGCCCCACAGCCGCAGACGCTCGCGCGTGGCGGCCAGCAGGGAAGACGAAGCCCCGCCCGGAAGTTTCGCGGCTTGCAGCAGTTCCTGCTGCGCCGACACCAGCTCCGGGCTGTAGAGATCCGCCAGCGGATCGCCCGGCTTCACAACCATGCCGGTGTAGTTCGCAACCAACCGGTCGATCCGGCCGGAAACGCGGGGGCTGATGGTCGCCACCCGGGTTTCATCCAACTGGACCTTGCCCGCCAAGCGAATCTCGGCCGAGAGGGAGCGACGCTCCACCGGCGCCGTTTCTACGCCGGCCAGTTTCCGGGCGACCGCGGAAAGCTCGATTTCACGCGGCCCTGTTTCGGTTCCGCTCCCGTGACCTGCGGCCGGAATCAAGTCCATGAAGCAAATGGGGCATTGTCCGGGCTTGGGCTGGCGGATCTGGGGATGCATCGAGCAGGTCCAGATTTCCGCCGGGGACTCACGGGCTGGGTCGAGGGTCGCGGCGGCATCCGCCGCCGTCGATCGCGGCACACAGCCGCGTCCCAGCCAGAGCCCGACCAGCAACCCGATGCCCAGCGCAAGGACGACCCTCTTCTTCATGGAATTTCCTCTCCTTCCGATGCCGCGGCTTCGGTTTCGATCCCGATGGCCTGTTCCAGACGGGCGGCCTGCATGCCCACCGCGCCTTCCGCCATGGCGGCCATCATGTTTGCACCCAGACGGGCGCGCGCGCTTTCGAGCAGGTCCATGAAATCGACTTGGCCCGCGCGATAGCCAGCCTCGCTGGCGACAAAACGGGCCTCGGCTTGGGGAATGAGCTCCGTGCGGTACAGGTCGAGCGTGCGACGGGCCGTTTGAAGCTTGAATAAAGCGTCCTGCACCTCCAAGGCGCTGAGCCGTTCCGCGTTCTCGCGCGCCGCCAAGCTGGATTCCCGCATTTTCTCCGCTTCCCGGACGCCGGCGCGGGCCTTCCCGCGCCAGATCGGCAGATCCACGCCGACGGTGAACATGACCATGTCGTCGCCCGCGCCAACGTCGCGGTATTCCACGCCCAGCTTGTAATCTGGGACGTACTCCTTGGCCATCAGCTTCTTCTCCAGCTCATACCGCTCGGTCTGCGCCTGTGCCGCCAAAACCTCCGAGCGGTTCGTCGCCGCGAGGGCCAGAAGGGGTTCGACCGGGCCGCCGGGCCCGGAATCTGGCGGGGGCGTCACTCCCAAGGGGTCATTCACTTGACGATTGAGAAGGGTGTTTAGCTTCGCCTGGAGCGTGTTCTCCTGGGCCTGGAAATCCAAAAACTTCTGCTTCAGCATCGTGAGTTCCGTCTGGGCGGCGAGCACGTCCGCCTGCGTGCGCTCCCCGGCGGCATATTGGGTTTCGGCCACCTGCTCGATGCGGCGGATGACCGATTCTTCTTCCTTCATNNCCTGCCGCACCGCCACGAGATCGAAGTAGCTTTCCTTGACCCGCATCGCCACGTCCCGGGTCATGGTTTCCAGCTCCAGGCGCATGATTTCGGCCTCTTGAAAAGCAATCCCTTTGCGAAGGCCGCGCTTGCCCAGCCACGGGAATTCCTGCTGGACCATGAATCGCTTTTCATCCGTGTCGGGCCACGCACCTCCGCTGGCCACGTCCATGCCGCTGTAGGCGAACATCGGGTTAGGCAGCGCGCCGGCCTGGGCGGGTTGTTCCTGCATCGCCTCCCACTTGGCGCGCAGGCTCTTCAACTCGGCATTGTCGCGAACCGCCACCGACACGGCTTCGTCCAGCGGGAGAGGTTCGGCCTCCGCTGGCGGCGTTTCGGCTTGCGCCGCGAACGCCGCCAGCAGAAGCCAGCTGGCCCAAAGCCGACTCATTCCACCTTTGCCGCCTCGGGCGCTTTCTCAAGCTCCACGCCTTCCGCCTTCATCTGCGCGATGTACTTGGCCGGATCGGCCTTCACCGCGCCGACGCAGCCCCCGCAACAGACGTAGATGCGATAGCCTTCCGCGTCCACATACAGGGATTTGTTCACGGGATTGCCTTTCATCACGGGGCAGGTCGTCTGCGGCTTTCCCTCCGCGAAGGCGACCGTCGCCGCCATCCACAACGCAACCATCAGCAGGCTCTTTTTCATGGCTATTCCTTTGTTTCGCCTCTTCGGCTTCATTCAATACTGTTTTTTCATCACGCGCAACAGCTCTTCCATCTTCTCCCCCGCCTCCCGGGGCGACCCGGAGGTGAACGCATCATGGACGCAGTGGCGCATGTGCTTCTGGAGGATCCGCAACTCGACGGCGCGCAAGGCGGACCGGGCGGCCTGGATCTGGGTGACAATGTCGATGCAGTATTTCTCCTCTTCGATCATCCGCTGGACACCCTGCACTTGCCCGGCAATGCGCCGGATCCGGGGGAGGTTCTCCTCGTGGGTGGTGGCATGGGGTTTCATTTTCATACCCAAGCATACCCCGCGGGGGTATGTTTGCAAGCGGATCGCTGGAAATTGCGGTCGGTCGGCTCAGGCGTCCGTCCGGGCGGCCAAGGGCACGTAGGAACGGCGGGGAGCGACGGACTTGTAGGCGGGGCGGATGATCTTGCCGCCGTTGGCGAGCTCCTCGAGGCGGTGCGCGCTCCAGCCGGCGATGCGCGCCATCGCGAAGATCGGGGTGAACAACTCCACGGGGATCTCCAGCAGGCGGTACAGGAAGCCGGAATAGAAATCCACGTTGGCGCTGACGCCCTTGTACATCTTGCGCGCGTGGCCGATGATTTCCGGCGCGAGACGCTCCACCCGCTCGTAGAGCGCCATCTCCTCCGCCAGCCCCTTTTCGGCCGCCAGCTTCTCGACCTGCCCGCGCAAAATGGCCGTGCGCGGATCGGAAACGGAATAGACCGCGTGCCCGATGCCATAGACCAGCCCCGCGCGGTCGAACGCCTCCTTCTTCAGCAGGCGCAGGAGGTAGTCTTCGATCTTCTGGTCGTTGCCCCAGTCCTTGACCTCGTGCTTCAGGTCGTCGAACATCGCCACGACCTTGGCGTTGGCCCCGCCGTGGCGCGGCCCCTTCAGCGAGCCCATCGCGGCGGCAATCGCCGAATAGGTGTCGGTCAGGCTCGAGGTGACGACGTGGGTGGTGAACGACGAGTTGTTGCCGCCGCCATGCTCGGCGTGCAGCACGAGGGCCAGGTCGAGGAGCTGCGCCTCAAGCGGCGTGTAGCGGCTGTCGTTGCGCAGCATGTGCAGGAAATTCTCCGCCGTGGACAGCTCCGGCTTCGGGGCGTGGATCACGAGGCTGCCCTTGCCGTAATAATAGACATAGGCTTGGTAGCTATAGGCCGCCAGCAGGGGGAACGTCGCGACCAGCTTCAGGCACTGGCGCATCACGTTCGGAATCGACACATCGTCCGCCCGGTCGTCGAGCACGTACATCGCCAGGATGCTCTGCGCCATCGCGTTCATCATGTCGCGGCTCGACAGCTTCAGCAGCGAGTCGTGGACGAAATCGTCCGGCAGGGCGCGGTACGAGCCCAGGAGCTCGCGGAAATCCGCCAACTCTTCGGGCTGCGGCAGCTCCCCGCTCAATAGCAGGTAGCAGGTTTCCTCGAAGCCGGGGCGGCCGTCGCCGAGGAAGCCGGCGACGATCTCCTCAATGTCCATGCCGCGGTAGATCAGGTGCCCCGGCCCGGTCTCGTCGCCCTCGGGGTGCGCCTGCACGTCGCCGATCTGCGTCAGCCCCGCCAGCACGCCCTTGCCGTTGATGTCGCGCAAGCCGCGTTTCACGTCGTATTTCGCATACAGGGCGGAATCCACCTGGCTGCTGGCCGTGGTCATCTGGCTCAACCGCGCGATCCATTCGCTTTCGTTCTTTTTCATAAGTCCTGCTCCAGTCCGGGCCATCATCCCGCGTTCAAGCTACCAGCCAAGCGGCAATCCGGAAACCCCAAAATCCCTGTCCCCGTATTTTTTTTCAGGGAACGGGCCGGACGCGATAGAAATCGCGCTCCGCGGGGTTCGTCACCGTCACGGTGTTGGTGCCGCGCCCGGGCGGAAGCGTCCGAGCGCGGTTGGTCCACGAATCCAAATCAAAGACGTTGGTCGCGTGGACCACTTCGTAAGCCGTCGGGAAAGGGATCACCCTATAATCTATAATTTTCACCGGACTCCCGCCTGGCGAGCCAGCCCCTTCACCTTGCGCCATTGCGCATAGCCCCACTCGCCCCGCCGGGCCCGTTCCAGCCGGCCCAGGAAGTTGGCAAACCCGGTCGCCGTCCCCATCCTCAACCGCTCCTTGATCCACGCCGGACGGACGCAGGCGTTCCGCCGCACCAGCCAGGCCAGCGCATACTTCTCGGGGCAGTTCTTCTTCCGCGTCGCCAGATCGGCGTCCGACAACCCCAGCGCGTCCATGCCCCGGAGGATCCAGGCTTCCGCGCAAGCCTCTCCATGCTCCCGCGTCTCCTCCCCCCCGAAGGATTCCCGCTTGCCCTACGGGTCGTGAACCTCTTCCCCCACCTTCAAGCCCGTAAACAAATTCCGGTTCGGATCAAATTCCATATTCCGGTCATTCGGCGTCGGGTTCAGGTAGTAGGTCATGCCAAGGCCGTTTCTTTTGCCACGAAAGCCAAAGTCGAGAGGGCCACGGATTTTTCCATAATGAGCGCTGACGATTTTTCCCGTCTCGTCTTTTTTCGTCCGGACACGGAAAAAATAATTCAAATCCTTCCTTTGGCTTATTGTTGCCAAAGTAGAACCCTCTTTGTTTGTAAACCGTTCTGCAAACCATCGGTTTGTATATCCGGATTCGGGGGCGAAACGGGACAATCGGAAAATGCTACCTTCCAATTCAGGTTGCGAATCGCGAAATTCAATAATGCCATCGTCTTCATTGGAAAAGGTGAGTTCCAAGGTCGCATGGTAGTACTGCTCACCATAGGGGGATTTTCCCTCGCTCCAGTCACAGTGTACTTGGAAAATGAAATCGGCGATTTGGCCAATGCCATAAGGAGATAGCCAGTCACCCTTTTCTAAATCATAGCCAAGATTCTCGTCTAAAGCGGGGAAAGGGTTCACATCCATGCGCATGTCTTTAACGTACATCGGAATCGGGTTAAGGATTCGGCGCAAAGACAGCTCAATTGTCGGATTCCACGGCTGCCAGCGGTCGGATACCTGGTTGGTGAATTCAATACGCCCCCCGCGATCTCCATAGTAAATGACCCCATTTATTTTCATTATTCCAAAGGTGTTGGGTGCATCACCCCTGTCCCCATCAGCTCCGTATGCAACCGATCCATAATCGGACTCTATCGTCAAAACAGCAATCCCATTGGTATCGCTGACTCCACGGCTTAACCGGTTCCGCTTCGCGGGCGAAACATTGAACATATCTCTTTGGCGAATGGGGGTTGAAGTACCCACAGAAGCATTGGATATGCTTTGTCCATCTTCATCCACAATATAAAAGGTGATTTTTGCTGTTTGGGCTACAGCTGTGGAAACAACAAGACTCAATAATGTGATCATGCATACATAGATTTTCATTGAAAGCCTCCTCGGTTGGGGGAACATATATCGTCATAAAGTTTGAAGTTGAAAAAGTATGCAACGCCACGAAAATCACCGTGCAACCAGCGGTCTCTCAGGTCTAGATCCTGTTGTCGCTCTGCCGGCCATTCAGTGCCGTTCTTGAACCCCATCATGTCCATGTTGTCGCTAAAAGTTAATTGCACCTCATTTTTCCCTGTGGCAAAGGAGAGGGCGGGGATGGCTTCGGCGAGAAGTTTGGCGCGGACGACGGGGTCAGCAGCGAGCTGGCTACCGACGGGGTCGTCATAGTGGAGTCGGCTGTCGTAGAATGGTTTATGTACCGGGGTGAGGCGCAGGGCGGCGGCGGGTAAATCATTGACGAGGTCCGGACGGGGCGCCGGTTCTGCCGAAATGATACGCTGAGAGTTGAATCCCCACCCGCCGTGGTCGGTCTCGCTGATGAGGAAGGAAAGGGGTCAGTCCTATAATCAATAATTTTCACCAAACTCCCGTCAATCAAATTGCTACAATGTAAAAATTGCTCTTTTTACGTCAAGCCGTTTTATAAATTATAGGACTGACCCCTTTTCTGTGTTTGACCGGAACCTCTAATGGGTGACCCCTTTTCATTTGCTTACTCAGGAAGCGTAGCGCCAAGAGCACTTAGAACAGTCTCCTCAGCCACAGATTCGATTGATTCGATATCCTGGGTGTCAGATGTATCCAGATGCTGCAGCGGCGATGAATAGCGCGAATCATACGGCCGCCATGTCTGTGTAGGCTCTTCGAGATATTTGCAGAGTAGGACTTTCTCAATCTGCGGGGTGACCGTTTCACCAAAATCGAAGCCGCAGGACGTGGCGGCGTCCGCCAACGAGATATCAGGATCATCAAATGGCTTAAGCTGGTCGCCAGATATTCGTTGCATCGTTTTCGTAATCTCGCCCTTTGCGCTGCACGCATACTGCACGAGAAGCGCAGAACGAAGATCAATGCGGGCGAACATAGAGAGCGTAGTTATACCTGTTTCGGTGTCTCGTTTGACGTGGAATGGCCCCGGGGACAGTCCAACTTCCCCGAGCTTGTCATATAAGCCGCTTTCGTTTTCTCGAAAGACATACCACTGCGCACCGTCACCAACAAGCGAGCTTGCTGCGAATAGTTCGTCCTGACCATCACCTGTAAGATCAAGCCTGAACCGATAGAGGTACCCACCCAAAGGACGTTGAGTATCGGTACGCTTCAGGTAGTCGCGCAACTCATGCGGGTCTTGAGTTGCCCAGTCTTGTAGAATGGCCAATACAGGTTCACCAGAGGTGGTGCTCTGAACACCGGCCATCAAGATGACGAGAACTAAAGTGAGCATAGATTTGACAGTCATGGCTGCATCTCCTCCGCGACTTGATCAACATAGCTTTCGCTCACGACTTGAAAGGGGTCAGTCCTATAATCAATAATTTTCACCAAACTCCCGTCAATCAAATTGCTACAATGCAAAAATTGTTCCCTTTACGTCGATCCGTTTTATAAATTATAGGACTGACCCCTTTTTTTTTCATAGGTCCTGTCTCCGATCCGGGCCATCATCCCGCGGGCAAGCTATCAGCCAAGCGGCAATCCGGAAACCCCAAAATCCCTGTCCCCTTGTTTTTTTTCAGGGAACGGGCCGGACGCGATAGAAACCGCGCTCCGCGCGGTTCGTCACCGTCACCGTGTTGGTGCCGCGCCCGGACGGCAGCGACTGAACGAAGTTGGTCCAGGCGGACAAATCGAAGACGTTGGTCGCGTGGACCACTTCGTAGGCGGTCGTGTAGGGCAGCCAATACGAAAGCCTCGACACCGCGGACGAGCCGCCGCTGCGCAACCCGCACCAGGGGATCGTCCCGTCGGTCATCGCGTTGAACTGGGCGACGAAGGCGTGCGCCATGCCGCGGTGCGGCAGGAAAAGCACGTTCTCGTCGTTCTCGTTCGTGGCCACCAGCGCGGACGCCGTCCAGTTCGCGGAGCCGTGGATCACCAGGGGGTGCTCCCCGCGCGGATCGATCGCCATGTATTTCGCGTGCGTCAGGTCGGCCTCGCCCGCGTCGTAGTTGGTCCGCGCCGCCGAAGAATAGGCGTCGTACAAAAAGGCGCGGTTGGCCGTGGCGTAGTTCGCGGGATTGGCCAGCATCTGCCAGGTCCCGTAGCTGTCCCCGCCCGGCAGCCGGTCGCTCTTGGGAATGGTTCCGTTCACGAGCACCCCGCGGTCGCAGGCGCGGATCAGCGCCTCCACCACGTTTGTGCGCGTCAGCTTGTTCAGCGCGAAGACAATCTCGTCCGTGGCCGCGTCGATCGCATTGGTGACGTCGGTCAAGGCGTTGGAGCCACCGACCGTGCCATCGGGATACGGGCCGAAGCGCACCCAGCCGTTGGTCCACATATTGGTGTCCGCGAGCCGGAAGCGCGCCCCGTCGTGCGCATGCGACTTGGCCGGGTTGGCGTGGAACCGCCCCGAGAGCATCTCGCGCATCTCGTTCGAATAGGCCGCCGCCAAATCGTTGTTCTGGATTTCCGCCAGGATGTTCCACTGGTACGAGCTCGCGCCGCCCGTGAAGTTCCACGATGCGGAAAGCACCCACGCCTGCGTGGCCGCGCGATACCAGAACACCCCGACCTTGTCGTGCATGATGCCCCAGTCGTCCGGCGCGCGCGACAAGGTCAGCCGGTTCCCCGCCCGCGTCGACAGGCCCGTCAGCGAAATCCCGGGCCAGTAGTTCGACGCGATGTTCACGTCCTTGTCCGCCACGAACCCCAGCTTGGCTCCCCGCACCAGCGCGTTGCTCATCGCCGCCAGGATCGGCCCCGCCGCGCCCAGTTGGGCCGTGTTGCCCGAGAACGTGTACGTCGCCAGGCACGCCCAGTCGTTGCTCGCCAGCGCGTCGATCCGCGCCAGGAACGCCTCGCGGATCACGTATTCGTCGTCCCCGATGCTGGAGTAGGTCGTCGTCTGGTCCGGCCGGTTGAACCGCACGGTCCACCCCTCCCCGGTGTACGAGTCCGCCCACGCCGCGCCACACAAAAGCGAAAGAATCGTTATCCGCCGCCACATGTTTGCAGACTAGCCGCTGCCACTCGCCCGGGCAAACCCTTTGTTGGCCGCAAATGGACTTGAATGCCGAAAGACGGAGGTGCTAGGGTGCCGCTCGCGTTTCCAAGGGTGGAGGCGCATCCGGCGACCAACGGAAGCGGGTGGAATTCCCGCGCGGTCGCGCCGCTGTAATCGGTTCCGAAATTCCAACCAGCCATTCCGCGCCCAAACGCGGGAGAAGGCGGAAGAGTAGAACGCCGTGAGCCAGAAGACGGGCCGCCGGAGCCACATCAACCGAAAGCCCTCGCAGTTTGGGGCGGAAAGGTGGCCGCCATGCGGCGTAGTTCTGGGTTCCTGCTGGTCCTGTTCTTCTGTCTTCCTGCTTTCGCGGCGCAAACGACCGCCTCGTTCGATGCGCTGTTGCCCGATCCAGGCCAACACGTCCACACCGCGTCGGTTTCCGTCGCGGCGGCGACCTTCGTGAACGCCTACACCCCGGAATATGATTCATGGGCGGGCTACGCGTTCTCCACCGTCAGCAACACGGCGGACGGCACCTGGGCGAACCAGTACGCCGCCGCGCAGGCGCGCTCCAACGCCTACGCGGTGGGCTACCACAGTTATTATGATGGCGTCGCCCCCGAAATCCTTTTCGACATTCCCGCCGCGCCCCGGTCCGTGCGACTCGACAACACCGCCTATGCCGCCGCCGCCATCCGCGACGGCTCGGCCTACAACCGCGCCTTCACCAACGGCGACTATTTCGTCCTGACGCTGACGGCGAACAACATCGAAGGCAAACCCATCGCCGCCACGAACCACTACCTGGCCGATTTCCGCGGCGGCAAAACCTTTATCCAGACGAACTGGTCCACGCTCGATCTGTCCTGGATGCCGCCGGACGTCGCCTCGCTCGTCGGCACGCTGACGACGACGGACGCCGGCGCATGGGGCCCCAACACGCCCATGTATTTCGCGCTGGCCGATTTCACCTATGCCTATGCCGACAGCTCCGGGGGAATCGCGGCGACGAATCCGGCGATCCTCTGCTGGGCGAGCGGCGTGGCGGCCTACGCGCCCGGCCCGAACGCGGACGCGCCCTACCTGGACCCCGCCCAGGCCCTCGGGCCCGCCTCGAACGACGTCTTTGCCGTCGCGAGCCTGGGCGACGGCGGCCAGCTCACGCTCGCCTTCCCCGCGCCGATCGCCGACGGGCCCGGCCCCGACTTCGCGGTGTTTGAAAACGCCAACGACGACCGTTTCCTCGAACTGGCCTTCGTCGAGGTCTCCTCCGACGGCGCGCAATTCTTCCGCTTCCCCAGCCACAGCCTCGAACCCGATCCCATCGACGGCTATTGCGAAACGAACCAGACCGATCCGACGGCCTATGGCGGTCTGGCCGGCAAGCATCCCGTGGGCACCGGCACGCCGTTCGACCTGCGGGCGCTCGCCGGCACCCCCGGCCTCGACGTCCGCCGCGTCACGCACGTGCGGATCCGCGACATCCCCGGCGACGGCACCGTCACCGACACCTGCGGCAACCCCATCTACGACCCCTTCCCCACCTGGGGCTCGGGCGGCTTCGACCTCGACGCCATCGGCGTCCTGAACGCGAACCTCGACATCGCGGCCGACCCGTCCGCGGCGCCCCCCGCCCTGCCCGGCTTTGAAACCATGCTGGAATTCACCCCGGCGCTGGATCCGCCGGCGTGGACCTCCAACGCGCCGCCGCAGGGCACGCCCGGTTTCTTCCGCTATCGGCTCGCAAAATGAAGTTTTTCCACACAATGGAAAAAGTTTTCGGTTTTTTTCCACACAATGGAAAAAGTTTTCGGTTTTTTTCCACACAATGGAAAAATGTTTCGGCTATTTTCCACACAATGGAAAAAAGGTTCC
>DMJA01000007.1 GCA_003451935.1 Verrucomicrobiota bacterium
CAAGGAGGCCATGGCCGGCCTCGGCATCCTGACCTTCCTGGCCCACGGCGAAACCGTCGCCTCCGAGAAGTACGGCGAGACCGTCAAGCGCGCCATCCAATACCTGGTCGCCCGCCAGAACGAACAAGGCGCCTTCGACAAGCTCGACACCACCGCCGGCACCTATTCGCAGGCCATCTGCGTCTATGCCGTCAGCGAGGCCTACGGCATGACCCGCATTCCCTCGCTCAAGACCGTGATGGAGCGGGGCGTGCAGGTGCTGATCGACGGCCAGCAGGCCAACGGCGGCTACGACTACAAGTTCGCCAAGGGCGCCCGCCGCGACACCTCCCTCGGCGGCTGGTGCTGCCAAGCCATGAAGGCCGCCTACATCGCCGGCGCGGAAAACGCCGGGCTGCACGACGCCATGGAAAAAGCCGTCGTGGACATGAAATCCGCGCAGAAGCCGGATGACGGCAGCTTCTATTACAGCTACACCGGCAGCAGCCATTCCACGCACAGCATCACGGCCGTCGCGGTCCTCAGCATGCAGTTGCTCGGGCATGGGGCCGACAAGGAGACCCGGGACGGCTTGAATTTCCTGGGCGGCGCCGATTGCAAGTGGGCGAATCCCCCCGAATGGCCGATGTATGCGTGGTACTACATCGCCCAGACCAAGTTCCACCAGGGCGGGGCCAGTTGGACCGGCTGGAACAACCAGTTCGCCCCGCAGTTCATCCGCAACCAGAATCCCGATGGCAGCTGGAATTCCGCCGGCTTGGCGCTGAAGAAGGGCGCCACCGGCCGCGAGGACATGCACCCGGTCTATGCCACCACGCTGGCCGCGCTGTCCCTGCAGGTCTATTACCGCTTCCTGCCGACCTACCAGCCCATCGATACGGCTCCCGTGGACCAGACGTCCGACGACGATGTGAAGATCGAAATCCTGTAGCCGGCCGCGAGGCCGCCGCGCCGCACCGCGCGCCCCAGCCGGGGCGCGCGTTTTTTTCGCTCTTGTTTTCCACGGGGCTTTGCTAGAACCACGCCCATGTCCGGACCGGCCCCCATTCGCGTTCTGCCCGACGCGGTGATCAACCAGATCGCCGCGGGCGAGGTCGTCGAACGCCCCGCC
The DNA here is from genome assembly GCA_003451935.1 of Verrucomicrobiota bacterium. Lineage (GTDB taxonomy): Bacteria > Verrucomicrobiota > Kiritimatiellia > CAIQIC01 > Lenti-01 > Lenti-01. The sequence goes on from DMJA01000007.1 coordinate 1,112, forward strand.
TCCGTCCTCAAGGAACTGGTGGAGAACGCCATCGACGCCGGCGCGGGACGCATCGAGGTCGAGGTGGTCGATGGCGGCCGCCGCCTGGTCCGCGTCCGCGACGATGGTTCCGGCATGGACCGCGACAACGCCCTGCTGTCCATCGAACGCCACGCCACCAGCAAGCTGCGGGAGCTGAAAGACCTCGACCGCATCGCCACAATGGGCTTCCGGGGCGAGGCGCTCGCGGCCATCGCGGCGGTCTCGCAGTTCACGCTCGTGACCAACCGCGCAGAGGCCGCGGCGGGAACCGAGATCCTGGTCTTCGGCGGCAAGATCCAGGACGTGCGCGACGCGGGAGCCCCGCGGGGCACCGACATCGCCGTGCGCAACCTGTTCTTCAACGTGCCGGCGCGCCGCAAGTTCCTGCGCTCCGCCCAGACCGAATTCACGAACATCCGCCAGGCCTTCCTGCTCGAGGCGCTCGCGAACATCGGCGTCGAGTTCGTCCTGCGCGCCGACGATGCCGACGTGTACCGCCTGCCGCCGGCGGAAACCCTCCTCGAACGCGTCCGCGACCTCTATGGCCCGGAAATCGCCGACCATCTGCGGCCCATCCGGTTCGGCAATGGCGTCGTCGAGATCGGCGGCTTTGCCGGCGTTCCGCCCTGCAGCCGCCTCGACCGCGAACTGCAGGTCGTCTTCATCAATGGCCGCCCCTCCGGATCGCCCGTCGTCAATTTCGCCATCCAGAACGCCTATCGCGATGTGCTGCAGGGCGGCCGCTTCGCGCCGCTTTTCCTGCACGTGAATCTGCCGGCCGACCTCGTGGATGTGAATGTCCATCCCGCCAAGAAAGAGGTCCGCTTCCGCCGGCCCACCGAAGTGCGCGATGTCATCATCGAGGCCATCCGCCTGGCCGTCACCGGGCCCGAATTGCCGCGGGGCAAGCGCGACGATCTGCCGCGCGGTTCCTCCCGCCCGCATGTCTATCCGTCTCCGCCCGGCCCCGCGGCGCCGGCGCCGGTTCCGGCCGCCGCGCCGTCCGCGCCCGTTCCGGTGGCCGTCACCCAAGCCAAGCTGGATTGGACCTCGCCCCCCGTGCCGGAAACGGCGGAACCCGCCGACCGGGCCGCCCCTTGGGCGGAATATCGGCTGCTGGGGCGGGTAGGGGGGCTGTATGCCGTCTTGGAGACCGCCGATGGCCTGGTCCTGATGGATCCCCGTTCGGCGCACGAGCGCGTCCTCTACGAGCGGCTGCTCGGCGCGCTGGAGAAGGGAAGGGTGCCCGCGCAGGGCTTGTTGCCGCCGGTGACGGTTGCGGTCACGCCCGCGCAGGCCGCCGCCCTCAAGAAACATCTGGGGTTGCTCAAGGACATGGGGTTCGGCGTGGATGAATTCGGCTCCGGCACGTTTCTCGTGGACGCTCTTCCGGTCTGGGTGGCCGGCGTCGCCCCGGGACCCTTGCTGTCGGATCTGGCCGACGGCCTGATGCAGGGCGGCAAGACGTCCGCCCGGGATTGGGTGCAGCCGCTCGTGGCGTCCATCGCGGGCCGGCAGGCGGTCGGCCTGCAGCGCGAGCTGGACGATGCCGAACTGAACGCCCTCATCCGCGACCTCGCCCGCACCGAAATGCCCTATACTTCGCCGCGCGGAAAGCCGACGGTCATCCTGCTGAGCCACCGCGAGCTGAACCGCAAGTTCGGCCGCGAGTAGCATGGACAAAACCCCGAAATCGATGCGCCTGCACATCGGCCTCTTCGGCCGGACCAATGTCGGCAAGTCCACGTTCCTGAACCTGCTGGCGGGGCAGGACGTGGCCATCGTCTCGCCCCTGGCCGGCACCACGACCGACCCCGTTGAAAAAACGATGGAGCTGCCGCCCATCGGCCCCGTCGTCTTCACCGATACCGGCGGCGTGGATGACAAGTCCTTCAATGCGACCGCATGGAAGGGTGCCCAGGACGCGGCGACTCAGCTGGATATTGAAGCCAAGTACCTGGAATCAAAAGAAATCGCAGATTTTGAGAAGAACATCAACGCTTTCATCGCTGAAAAATGCGACATCATCATC
>DMJA01000004.1 GCA_003451935.1 Verrucomicrobiota bacterium
CCCCACGACCGGCGCGCCGGTGAGCCAGGTGCAGCGACAGGCGAAGACCGAGGAAACAGAACCCGGACCTGAAAAAGAGCCCCGGAAGGAAAAACGGGAATAGGCCGCAAGAAAACGGCCGAGAATCAACCAAGCGATGCGGAATCCGGAGGCTCTGGGCTGCTGGCTGTTAAACGATTGCGCCGCATTGCCGCCTTATGTATTCTGCCGGGCAAGACAGGATGACAGGAATGCGCAAGTGATCGGGCGCACAAGCTACGAGCAGATATGGCCGCACAAGTAAAAAACCGAAGTCTTCATAAGGCGAAGGCCGCCAAGCAGGACGAGTTCTATACCCAATACGTTGACATCCAGAAGGAGGTCGAGGCCTACCTCGAGTTCGATCCCGACACCTTCCGCGGTAAAGTCGTGTACTGCAATTGCGACGACCCGTTTGAGAGCAACTTCTTCAAGTATTTTGCCGCCAACTTCAACAAGCTCGGCCTAAAAAAGCTCGTCTCCACCAGTTACGATGGCTCCCCAATTGCCGGCCAGGGCACATTGTTCCCGGAATACAACGAGGGGAATGGAAAGCGTCAGAAGCCTAAGGCTCTCGCTGTCATCATCGACCATGTGAAAGACGAGGACGGCGACGGGGCTACGGATATCAACGACGTAAAGCTCTTTCTTAAGCGCAACAAAGCAGCCCGGACAGCCTTGAAAGGCAACAACAAGTACGCAGGCGGCGACTTTCGCAGCCCCGAGTGCATCGCGCTCCAGAAAGAGGCGGACATCGTCGTGACCAATCCGCCCTTCTCCCTTTTCCGCGAGTATGTCGCCCAGCTCGTGGAGCACGGGAAGAAGTTCCTGATCATCGGGAACGTTCAGGCTATCACCTACAAGGAAATCTTCCCGCTCATCAAGGCTGACAAGATATGGATGGGTGCCACCATCCACAGCGGCGACCGCGAGTTCCGCGTTCCCGACCACTACCCGTTAAACGCGGCTGGCTGGCGAGTTGACGAGAACGGCGTGAAGTACATCCGCGTCAAGGGCGTTCGCTGGTGGACGAACCTGGATCATGGCCGACGCCACGAGAAGCTGTCGCTCATGACCAAGGAAGACAACATGCGATTCAGCAAGCACAAGGAGATAAAAGGCAAGGCCGCGTACGACCGTTACGACAACTACGATGCCATCGAGGTGCCTTTCACCGACGCGATCCCCAACGACCACGAAGGCGCCATGGGCGTCCCGATAACTTTCCTTGACAGGTACAACCCCGACCAGTTCGAGATTTTGGGAATCACCGACCGTGACAATAATTCCGGTGTCAAAACCAAGGAGTATACGGAGGCAGATGTGCCGAATTTTGGCGATCTAAATCGTCGAGGGGTTGTCCGAGTTGGCAACGAATATAAGCCGATTTACGCTCGCCTCATCATCCGCCACCGCCGCTGTAGCCGGCACGCAAAGGGGACGAAAAAGTGAACACAACGCTGAGAATCGAAATCACCGTAGCTGCCATCTGCGACGGGTTCGTGTACAACCAATTGGAGGGTAAGGGCCTCTTCGGGCTGGGCGGAAAGCTCACCATCCAGCCGGAGTACCAGCGCAACTACATCTATGCAGATGGCGGCGGCAAGAAGGAGCAGGATGTGATCCACTCCCTGCTCAAGGGTTATCCCCTTGGGCTGATATATTTCAACAAGGTCGGCCAGGACAAGTTCGAGGTCTTGGACGGCCAGCAGCGGATCACCAGTATAGGTCGGTTCGTTACGGGGAAGTTCGCAATCATGGATAGCGGCAATCCGAAGTACTTCGACAGCCTGCCCGCTGATCAACGCGCCGTCATTCACAACTCGAAGCTACTGATTTACGAATGCGAAGGGCTCGAAAAGGAGATCAAAGACTGGTTCGAGACCATCAACATCGCAGGTGTGGAACTAAAACCACAGGAGCGCTTGAACGCCATCTTCTCCGGAACGTTCGTGACGCTTGCGAAGGCCGAGTTCAGCAACAGCCAGAACGCGAACATCCAGAAGTGGAGCGCCTACATCAAGGGCAGCGCCAACCGGCAAGAGTTCCTGGAGCGGGCGCTGGATTGGGTAAGCAAGGGCGATATCGACGGCTACATGAGCGCGCACCGAAAAGACGATAACATCAATGAGCTGAAAAATTACTTCAACAGCGTGCTCGACTGGGTTTCAACCGTGTTTGTCGACGTTCTCCCGGAAATGAAGGGGTTGGAGTGGGGCCGGTTGTACGAGACGTATCACGGCACGTCATACGATCCAAAGAAGATGTCGGACGATGTGAACAAGCTCGCCGCCGATGACTACGTGAAGAGCCGCAAGGGGATCTTCGAGTTTCTGTTGGGCGGCTCGGTAGATACGAAGTTGTTGGAGATTCGGGTATTCGAGACTCCGGTAAAGCGGGCCACATACACCAAGCAGACGCAAGCCGCCGAGGGTAAGGGTGTGTCCAACTGCCCGCACTGTGCGATTGGGCACGCTGCGAACAAGAGCAGAATCTATAAGTTCGACGAGATGGACGCCGACCATGTTGCCGCATGGAGCAAAGGCGGCGAAAGCTCGGCCAAGAACTGTGAGATGCTATGCATTACCCACAACCGGGCCAAAGGTAATCGATAATATGCGCGCGCCACAGCCTGGCGCGAGGAGCAAAGGAAGTTAGAGAACAGAATCAGCAGTAAACATTTTAGTGCGTTGACGCGCAGTATCGTCCCTCTCGAAAAGTAGCGGTTTCAAAAGTGGAAAAGACGACTGAGCGGAGGCGCGCCATATAGGCGCGCCTCGGCTTTGTGTTTTTCCACAGGGGCGCTACCCCATCGAGAGGAACACGGGTTGGGGCCGTGCCACTTTTTACATGGTCCAATCGCGTCCGGCACGTTGCGTCGGAGAGGAAAGCAGAACCATGGAGAAGAGGATCAAATCAGAACAATACTGGCGCGGGCTGGCGGAAGGCGTAGTAGCCGACGGCGAAGTGAGCAACGATGAGATTCTTACCCTATACCGGCTTTTGTGCGAGCATGGCGACCTTCGCAAGGGCCCGCTTGCCGACCTAAAGGCCCTGATCGAGCGGATATGCCGGGACGGAGAAGTGACGACCAACGAGCGGCAGGAATTGCAAAAATTTCTCAAGCTGTTTATCCGACAAAAGACCGCCAACGAAAAGGGTTTCCTTTTCGAGTCCTTCGTCGTGCAGTGCTTCGACAAGGCCGAATACGAAATGATCGAATGGCGCAGCGACAAGTTCATCCCTGGATGGCGTCCCCGCTCCTGCCAGTGGCCCGACATCGAGATGGAACATCGTTCAACCGGGCGGCGTTTCGCCGTCGAATGCAAGTTTCGCTCGCATGACATGGCTGGAAGGGTGGATTGGGTCTATCCCGCCCAACTGGACCGCTATCGGGCCTACGAGAGCCGGGAAGGCATTCCGGTATTTCTGGCTCTTGGTTTTGGCGGCGAGGCTGATGCGCCTAAGAATCTATACGTCGTCCGGTTGTTCAAGCTGGGTAAAGCGGAAACGACCCTGCGGGAGCTTGAACCCTTCCGGGTTAGGGGGAATCTGATCGAACTGGACCTGAATGAAACGCCGACTATTGGAAGCTGCGGTCGACTGGATAAACAAGCAAGCAATCCGAAGCGAGAAAGCACTAAAATATCACAGGCTGAACTTGACCAAATTGTATACAGGCATGGACTCTATTTGGCAAAGTTGTCAGGGGGAGAGCAGGCCGACCTAAGCGATGCCAACCTAAGCGATGCAAGACTAAATGGGGTCAATTTGAGCAGGGCAAACCTGATTGGGGCCGATCTCAGCGAGGCCGATCTGGGCGGGGCCGATCTGCACGAAGCCGACCTGAGCGATGTCAAATTGAAGAAGGCCAACCTGAGCGAGGCCAACCTGAACGATGCCGTGCTGTTTAGGGCCGATCTGGGCGAGGCCAACCTGCGCGATGCCAACCTGTTCAGGACCGACCTGAAGGATGCCAAACTGCGCGGGGCCGACTTGAGCGGGGCCGATTTGAGCGAGGCTGACCTGCGCGGGGCCGATCTGAACGATGTCGACCTGGGCGAGATCGACTGGTGCGAGGCTAACCTGCGAGGGGCTAAGCTGCGAGGGGCCAAGGGAATCTAAAATCCCATGGAAACTGCATGGTGTCGGAAGTGATCCGGGAACTGGTGCTGCCGAATTTTTATAGCCGTCAGCCGCCTGTGCAACGAGGGAACGGACGCTAGGAATCGCTTTCGGGAGTCGGCCTATACCTTGGTGTAGGTCGTAACGTCAGGCGTTCTGCGGTGGCATTTGCGGCGGTGGGCGGCAAATTGGCATTTTCTTATGCTACGGCTCGGAGAGAATCGAGAAATGGCCGATGGATAAAGGCCGAAATTAACCCTGCGTGACAACTAAAACAACCTGCTCTTTCCCTGCTAACGGTATCACCTAGCGGTATCACCGAGGCGGATTACTGATAGGGTCAATGTCGATAAAACCACCGTCAGCATTGGCTGAAAGTGGAAAATGGTGCTCGGGGGGGGACTCGAACCCCCACGGGTTGCCCCACATGCCCCTCAAACATGCGTGTCTGCCATTCCACCACCCGAGCACCGGGAGCGGGATGACCTCGTGGTCAATTGGGCGCAGACGATACGCATTCGTCCGGCGGGCCGCAAGTGTTTTCAGCGGTCGGCCGGGGATTTGTTTTCCGCGGGCTCCTCGGGCTCCGCGGCGGGGCGTTCGAGGGGGAAGCGGAGTCCGGTGGCGGTTTGGATCAGCACCTCGGTCTGGAGGGGAGGCTCGCCGGGCAGGGAGAGGGAGAGGCGCAGGGAGGCCGGCAGGCCGGGTTGTTCTCCGGATTTTGGCCGCGGCCATTCGGCGTGGGCGGTGCCATTGGTGAGCGCCTCGACGGCGAGTTCGAAGCGGCCTTCGAACAGGCGGTTGGTGACGGGAGCGTTGGTGAGCGGGCCGGAACAGGGGACGGCAATGCGCCGGAGTTCGCGGCGGCCGTTGGAGGTGGCTTCCACTTCGTAGGTGATCTGCGCGATGTCGTAGCCGCCGAGGGCGCGGGGCTCGGCGGGGACGGGGGCGTAGGGTGCGAGCACCACCTCGGGCTTGCCGATTTCGGTGGAGGTGGCGAGGCGCAGCGGGACCAGATTCTGGACGGGGGGGGCGAAGGCGCAGGTGATTTCGCGGGAAAGGGCGCGGAGGGCGGCGCGGGCGGCCACGGGACCGTTGGCGCGGCCGGCCTGTCCCGCGCCGGCGGCCAGCAGCCCGTGGATGAGGGCGGCGAGGATGGCGGCGACCACGGCGCCCAAGGCCAGCGCCAGCAACAGTTCCACAAAGGTAAAGCCCGCCGTCCGGGCGCGGGAAGGGGCCGGGTTCATGGGGGGGCGGCCCGCTGCTCAGGCGGCGTTCAGCAGTTTGAGGAAGAACCAGGCCAGCGCCAGCAGGGCGAAGATGCCCGTGGCGATGAGCGCGAAATACCAGATGCCGCGGCGCTCCTTGGGGGGGGCGCCGAAGGGCGATATGCTGGCGAAATCCTGGGGGGCGGACATGGCGCCCGTGGCCATTTCCGCATTGGCGTCGGTATAGCGGGCGCCGGAAGAGGCCAATTCGGGGGCATCGAACAGGAACTCGATGGAGCCGAGCTGGATCAGGTCCTTGTGGCGCAAGGCGGATTCCTTGACATCGCGGGAGTTGACGCGGGTGCCGTTGGTGGAGTCCAAGTCCTGCAGCACGCAGGAATCGCCCGCGCGCAGGATGCGGCAGTGGTGGCTGGAAATCGTCGGGTGGTCCAGCAAGATCGCGTTGTCGGCTTTGCGCCCAATGGCGATTTCTCCCTGTTCGATGGGGTATTCGCGTCCCTTGAAATCGCCGGACATGCCGATCAGTTTGGCCATGGAAGTGTCTCCGTACTCTGAAATGGAACCGTCTTTGAGGGTGCCCATCGTGCCCGTGGCGGGGAAAAAACGCAATCCCAAATATGTCGCGTTTCTCCGGCGATTTTCTGTTGACGATGCGGGGCGGGTGAAGCATTATCCCCACAAAGTAAAAAAGGCCCCCAGTGGGCCGAGGGCATGAACCGGATCGGACACGCTTGGGCTAAATGGAGAATAGAAAGATGAAGAAAATCCTCGTATTTTGTTTGGTCGGGTTGGTGATGGCCTCCACGGCCGCCATGGCCCAGGGCAAGGGAAAGGCCGAGCCCCGCAAGGCACAGGCTTCTCAATTGGTTACGCATCCCCAGTTGGCCGAGCAGCTCGTCCGGGCGCTGGGCCTGGTGCGGTTCCTGCCCACCGCGCCCTCGGCGCAGCAGATGTTCGACATCCTGATGCAGAACGGCATCAGTCCCGAAGGCGGCTGGTTGCTGGATGCGGTGGTGATGAAGCCGGACCTCGCGCGCGTCCTCATCCAAGCCATGCGCAAGGAGGACGCCGTGGAGAATCCGAACGACCCGCAGTCGTGGATCAACGCCTTGAAGGAGCTGGGCATTTCGCTGGACCGCCTGAGCGAGACGATCCAATCGGTCGAGACGCTGCCCGAAGGCATGGGCCAGGACATGGCGCGGCAGTCCACCGATCCGCTGGTGTACTCGGTGAACTTTGCGGGAGGCAACAATCTCCAATATACCTTGGACATGGATGCGGTCATCCGGGTGTTCAGCGAGATGGAAATGATTTTGGGCGATTTCCGCCCGATTTCCCCGACCCCCTATTGAGCGCAGCGACAACCATCCCATTATACAGAGGAACACAGACATGAATCAGATTCGAATTCTCACCGTTGCGGGGTTGTTGATGGCGCTGACGGCCTCGGTGTTCGCGGCTTCCGCGGAATCCCCCGTCCATATGAGCAACCGCCTGCGCCTGGGCTATGACGACAACGTCTACCAGGTGGACAAGGACGGCAGCACCGGGCTCGACAAGACCGACAGCATCCGTATCGTCGAAGAACTCGAGATGCTGGTGAACCTGAACATGCCTCGGGCCTATCTGGGCCTGCGCTACCGTCCCTCGGTCCTCTGGTACGCGGACCGCGAGCCGGAAGACACGGACTTCCTGCACGACCTGGACCTGAATTTCTCGTACACCTTCAGCCCCCTCCTGTCGCTGTCGCTGAACGACACCCTGCGGGCGAGCCAGCTGCCCGAGCTGCAGGACGAGAACTACATCGTGCGCGAAGACGACGACAACATGTACAATTCCGCGATGGCGACGCTGTCCTACAACCTCCGGCCGGAGACGCGCCTGGACCTGTCGGGCCGCCTCATCACGCTCGTGTATTCCAGCGATTCCGAGGCGAAGAACAACGGCGACTACTATAGCGCGGTCGGCGGCCTGACGCTGCGCCAGCAGTTGGCCAGCCGCACGACCCTCCTGGGCGACCTGCGCTACCAGACCTTGGTCTACAACGAAGCCGACGCCGCCCACAACCGCGATGCGGAGACGATTTTCGCCGGGCTGGGCGCGGAGCAGACCTTCAGCCCCCAGATGATGGGCAGCCTGCGCGCCGGCGTGGAAAACAGCATGTATGACAACGAGGCCTATGACGACAACACCGCCCCCTACGGCGAAGTCTCGATGACGTTCCTGCCGACGCCGGCCACCCGCCTCACGACCGCGGCGTCCTATTCGATCTACGAGTCGGATGTCGCCAACTACCTGAGCCAGGACCGCCTCTACCTGTCCCTGAGCCTCGCGCATGATTTCACGGCGAAGCTGAGCTTCTATGCCAGCACCGCCTATTCCCTCAATGCCTATGACGCCGACTACGCGCTGGCCTCCGATCCGGCGACCCCGGCCCTGGGCGATGCCGACGAAACCTCCTTCTTGTTGAGCGCGCGGCTGGCCTATCGCGTCAACCGCATCAACTGGATCGAGACCGGCGTGCAGTACGTCGCGCTGGACAGCGATATCGAGACTCGCGAGAGCTACGACCGCACCCGATTCGACCTCGGGTGGAAGATCCAGCTCTTCTAGTCCGGGCGGACGGGAAAGGCGACCGGCGACGGCCGCCTTTTCCCTGTTTCCATCGGCAGGCAGACCCGGCGGGGCGGCAAGGCCCCGCCAGGTATTTCAGGACAGGACCCCATGGCAGAAGAATCCCAGACCACCGCGCTCCATTTCCTCGACTACTGGCGCGTCATCCGCGACCGCAAGGAGGTCATCCTGGCGGTGGCTCTGCTCACGATCGTGACGGGCACCGCCTATACGCTGATGATGCCCAAGAAGTTCACCGCGACCACCCAGCTCGAGGTGCGCGAAGACGCCATGGACGTGGATCCCTTCTACGAGCGCCAGGCCTCCCGCATGGGCTACAATCCGTTCTTCCTGATGACCCAGGAAAAGATCATGAAGTCCCGGCCGGTCCTGACCGCGGTGATCCGCAACCTGAACCTGCAAAAGGTCTGGGGCATGGAGTTCAACGAGGACAAGTCGCCCGTGGCGCCGGAACTGGCCCTGCAGATCCTGTCGCGCAGCCTCCGCGTGGAGCAGGACCGCGACACGACGCTGATGAACATCAGCGCCACCAGCGAGGACCCGAAGCTGGCGGCCGAGATCGCCAACGAAGTGGCCAATGTCTATCGCGACCGGCGGCTCCTGGCCAAGCGCCGCGAGATCCAGCGCGCCATCGACGCGATGAGCAACGAGGTGCGCAAGCAGCAGGAGCGCGTCGAAGAGGCCGAGTCCGAGCTCGAGCGCATCCGCCAGGAGCGGGGCATCTCCCTGATCGGCCGCGGCAACATGAGCATCCGCGTGGAGGCCACGCGCCTGAACATGCTGGAGGGCGAACGCAGCGGCGCCCGCGTCGAGATGCTGGTGCGGAAGGCCCGCATGGACCAGCTCGAGGGGCTGGAAGGCGACCGGCTGATGGATGCGGCCGCCTACATCGTGCAGGACCCCACGCTGATGGGCATCCGCCAGCAGCTGATCGACAGCCAGGTGAGCCTGCAGCTCATGCTGAAGAACGGCGTGATGGGCGAGAACCATCCCGACGTGCTGCGGCTGAAGGGCGCCGTCGAGGAGTTGCGCCGGCAGCTCGCCTCCGCGCTCGAAGGGCTCAAGGCCGGCATCAAGGCCGACTACGAAGTGGCCCGCCAGAAGTACGAGGCCCTCGACGAGGAGCTCAGCCTCATCAAGACCTCGGACATCGAATCGGAAGGCGAGAACTACCTGCCCTTCGACCGGGCGGAGCGGAACGTGAGCGTCAATCGCGACATCCTGACGGCGCTGCGCGCGCGCATCACGCAGACGGGCATCGAGGTGGAGGTGCCGCGCACGGCCGTGGAGATCATCGAGGAGGCCGAGGCGCCCCAACGCCCGTCGAGCCCCCTGGTGGTGCTGAACATCTTCCTGAGCGTGGTGCTGGGCCTGCTGGCGGGCACCGGGCTGGCGTTCTTCGTGGAATACCTGGACGTGTCGATCAAGACGGTGGACGAGGTCGAAAAGTACCTCGGCCTGCCGGTGCTGGCGGTCATTCCGCAGCAGTCGCGCCCCTTGACCGAGGCTGGGCAGTCGAGCGGGCAGGGCGAGGCCTACCGCGCCTTGCGGACGAGCCTGGCGCTGCTTGCGCGCGAGGGCAAGCAGAAGATCTTCACCGTCATCAGCGGCGGCGTGGGCGAAGGAAAGTCCACCACGCTGTTCAACCTGGCCTACGTGTGCGCGGAGCAGGGCAGCAAGGTCCTGATCATCGACTCCGACCTGCGCCGCCCCGTGCAGCACAAGATGGTCGGCCTTGCCAACCGGACGGGCATGGTCAATGTGCTGACCGGCGACCTGAAGGCCGAAGACGTCATCCAGGAAACCGGCGTGCCGAACCTGTGGATGATGACCAGCGGGCGCTTGCGTCGCGGATCCCTGGGCATCATGAACAACGCGCGCCTGCGCGCGCTGATGGATTCCCTGAAGGAAAAATATGATTTCGTCCTGCTGGATTCCCCGCCGATCCTGGGCGTGACGGACGCGGCGATCCTGGCGAGCGAAGCCGACGGCGTGTTGCTGGTGGTGCAATACCGCAAGTATCCCAAAATCATCTCCTTGCGGGCCAAGCGCATGATCGAGAACGCCGGCGGGCGGCTGATGGGCGCGGTCCTGAACAACATCAACATCATGCGCGACGACTATTATTACTACTACCACTATGCAACCAAGAAGTATTATGGTAGTTCAAAGCACGACAAAGAAGATGATGCGACGGAAGCCTAGACGTGAAACCGGCCAGTAGAATCATGCGCATGTTCTCCGCCTGGATGCTGGCGGGCGGATTGGCCTGCCTGTCGGCCGGGTGCGCCTCTTCTTCCCGCCCCAACGCCAGGATCTACGACCGCTATGCGGAGATGCTCGCCGCTCAAAATCGCGCCATGCAAGCTCCGGCCAACGCCCCGGCCGCACCGGCTCCCGCCTCCCGCCCCGTGTCCAAGCCGGCGGATCTCGCGGACCGGCGCCTGCCCAAGGCCGAGCCCGCCGCTGTCCCGGTCCAGCCGCCGCCTGTCCAAGTGGTGGCGCCCAAGCCGCCTGCCCCGCCGCCCGCCGATGTCCCGAAACCCGCGCCGGCCCCGGCCAAGACTGTGCCGACGCCGGCTTCCATCCCGGCCGTTCCGGCCGCGCCGGAAACCCCGGCCGCAGTGAATTCCACTTCGGTCGATGGCGCCTATACGCTCAAGGTGGGCGACGGCATCCAGGTGTACCTGCGCGGCATTCCGATGGCGGATGTCATCGAGGATATCATCGATGAAAACGGCAAGATCTCCCTGCCGCTGGTCAATGAGGTCCAGGCCGCCGGCCTGACGGCCTCCGACCTGGAGCGCAGCATCCGGAAAACCTATCTGGACCAGGACATCTACCGCAACATCACCGTGAACGTCGTGGTGCCGACCCGCTACTATTTCATCCAGGGCGAAATCCGCGCGCCGGGCCGGTTCCAGATCATGTCGGCCACGCGCGTTTCCCAGGCGATCGCCGGGGCGGGCGGCTACACCGAATTCGCCAGCGGCCAGGTCGTGGTCAAGCGCGGCGGCCAGGTGTTCAAGACCATCCGGAACGCCCGGAAGCTGGAACGCGTGCCGGAAGACGACATCCTGCTGGAGCCGGATGACATCGTCGAGGTGAAGCGCAGCCTGTGGTAGGCCGGGTCGGTGGACCACATGCGCGTCGCGTGGGATGACGGGGGCGGGGAACGGCCTTCCGGTTTCGAGCGGATCTATGACGGGATCGCCCTGTTGCTGTTGATGTGGCCCGCCACCGGCGGGATGTGGTTGATGGGTTCCACCCGCACGTGGGGATATGCCCCGGGGCTTTTCCTTTCCTTCCTGGGATCCTTCCTGGTTTTTGCGCGCCCGCTGGTTTTTCCCGGTACGCCGCGCGGCCGCGTTCCGCCGGGGTTCTGGATTTTTGCGATCTTGGCCGCCTACGTCGTTCTCGGCGTGCCCTTGGCCGCGGTGCCCTATGCGGCGCGCTGGGAGGCGCTGCGCTGGACCTGCCTGCTGGCCGCGGCCTGGGCCTGGACGCAGATGGCCGGCCGTCCGCACCGCTGGAAATGGCTGCTGGGGGTTTTGCTGATGGCGGCGGCCTTGGACAGCCTGTATGCGCTGATCCAAGAGGTGAACGGCTCTCGCATGGTGTTGTGGGCGCCGCGTCCGGAGCAGTATGGCGGCCGGGCCAGCGGGACGTTCCTGTGCCCCAACCATTTTGCGAACATCCTCGCCATGCTTTTCCCGCTGGCCCTGGTGCTCGTCTTCCTGCCCGAGGCCGGCTTTCCCCTGCGGCTGATGTCCATTTACTTTCTCGCCGTGTCGGCCCCCGCGCTCTATTTGTCGCAAAGCCGCAGCGCCTGGGGCGGGGTGGTGGGCGGGCTGTGCCTGACGGCGTTGCTGCTGGCTTGGCGCAAGAGCCGGGCCTGGTTCCTCCTGGCGTTGGTGGCCCTGCCCTTGCTGGTGGCCGCCGTGGGCTGGACGGCGTGGCAAACCCTGCCGGCGGTGCGCGCCCGCATCGGGCAGGTGCTGGAGATGAAGGAGGAGGCCGCCGGGGTCCGCATCCCCATGTGGAAGGACATGCCCGCGATGATCCGGGACCGGCCCGTGCGCGGCTTTGGCGGCGGCTCGTTTGTGTGGGCCTACCCGCCCTATCAGAAGCACATCAAGACGCACCTGACCTGGGATTTCCTGCACAACGAATATCTGCAGATGCAGGTGGAATATGGCGCCATCGGTCTTGGACTGTTGCTGGCGGGGCTGCTGTGGGGCGGCCTCGTCGCCGTGCGCGCCATTCTGCGCGCGCGGAATCGCGTGGGCGCGGCGTTGCTGGCGGGCGCGGCCGGCGGCCTGGCCGCCAGCCTGATCCATGCGCTCTTCGATTTCAACTTCCACATCTTTCCGAATCCGCACGCGCTGGTCTGGATCGGGTGCGTGTCCTGGGGCGTCTGGTTCATGCAGGAAAAAGGTGTCGCGCCGGTGGAGGGGGGCCGCCGCCGCCTGCGCTGGGTGGCCTCGGCGGCCGCCGTCCTGGCCTGCGGCGGCGGCGCGTGGCTCGCGCTGTCCGGCGGCCTGTCCTACGCCTGGAACCTGAAGGGCGAAATCGCGCGGACCCAGCGGATGGATTGGGAAGGCGCGGAACTGGACTACCGCAAAGCCATCCGCTGGGATTCGTGGAATGCACAGCCGCACGTGGGCCTGGGCCATCTCAAGGGCGTGCAGGCGCTGTGGTACCGCGATCCGGATTTGGCGGCGGAGCGCGAAGGCAAAACGCGCCTGGCCGGGCAGGCCGAGCAGCACTTCCGGCGCGCGCTGGAGCTGAATGCCTGCGACATGGCCGCGGTGTTCGGCCTGGCGCGCGCCTATGTGGCCATGGGGGACCGCGCGCGCGCCCTGGAGCAGTTCCGCCGGGCGGCGGACTATCAGCGCCGCCACGTGTTCTACCGCGAGCAATACGCCATCCAGCTGCGCCAGATGGGGCTCGCCGCGGAAGCGCTGGAGGCCTTCAGGAAGAATGTCGAGGATGGCGTGGCCACCGAGATCAGCCGCCTGAACATCCGCGCGTTGGAACGGAAACTGGCCAAGGAAGCCGCCCCGGCGCCGACCCCCGCTCCCTGAGGTTCAGCCCTGCCAGCGGGGGCACGCGCGCAGGAAGGGGCAGGTCTTGCACGGTTCTTCGCTCTCCGTGCAATCGAAGTTCGAACCGTCGCCGGCCTCGTTGGATTCCGGATGCTCCAGGGGAAAGAGCATTTCGTCGGCGGAATCCCGGATGAATTCGCGCAGCGTTTCCAGATCGTCGGCCGTATAGGCGAAGGTTTCGCGCTGGCCGAGGACGGGGTTGTAGGCGATGGCCTCGATTTCGTCCGGCGCGGCCGTCCAGCGGTCGAGCGCGAGCAGGGCATAGATGCCCAGTTGCGGCCGATGCTCCGCGAGGGCCGTGGAGCCGGTTTTCCAGTCGTAGATCAGCACCTGTCCGCCGCGGCGGACCACCAGATCGGGCACGGCGAACACGTTGAGCCCGTCGAGCAGAAAATGCGCGCGGCGCTCCACCGCCAGGAACGCCTCGTCGGGCAGCCCCCGGAGTTCCTGCCAGAGGTCGGAAGCGAGAAACCGGCGGATGGCGCCGGAGACGCGGTCCACGATGGCCTTCCATTCCGCAGCGGGAATTTCAAGGTGGTATTCATGCTCGAAGAGGCCGGGGATGTGGACGGGGTCGGCCCGGTACGCGCCGGAGCGGGAGTCGCGGAATTCGCGCCGCATCAGCTCGATCTGGCGGGGTTCGGCGGAGGCCGCGATTTCGCCGGCGGGATCGCGCCGCGCGTTTTTCAGGAGGAATTCAATGGCTTGGTGCGCGTGGTGTCCGGCCCACTGCTGGCGGGTGGAGAGGCGCTTGAGGCGGTAGAGTTCGCGCGTGCGCGCCGGCGCGGTTTCCTCCCACCCGCCCCATGCGCCGTAGTAGGC
>DMJA01000251.1 GCA_003451935.1 Verrucomicrobiota bacterium
TCATATTTAATTTGACTCAATTCGCGCGCCGTAAATCCCCGCTTTTTCTCTTGCGCAGGGGGTGGGCGGGGGCTATAGTTCGCGCACTTTTTACGAGGAGAGAAGCATGTCCACAGTTTGCCAGATTTGCGGAAAAGGAACGTCGAGCGGGTCGCGGATCGTGCGCCACGGCTTGGCGAAGAAGAAGGGCGGCATCGGCCTGCACACGACGGGGATCACGAAGCGCCTCTTCAAGGCCAACCTGCAGAAGCTGCGGGCGAAGGTCGGCGGCGGCGTGAAGACCCTGACGGTGTGCACGTCCTGCATCAAGGCGGGCAAGGTCGTCAAGGCGGGCCCGGCCGTCCAGAAGGCCTAAGGCCGCAGGCAACGGGGCCTGGCCCCTCGGAAACACCCCGCCGCGTTTGCGCAGCGAGGTGTTTTGCTTTTCGGGCCGGCGCAAGGAAGAACGGAGCAGAAACCATGATCGAAAACAAGAAGGACAAGAAGGCGATCCTCCACGTGGACGGCAAGGCCGTCGAGCTGGAGGTGCTGGAAGGCACGATGGGCGAACGCGCCCTGAACCTGGCCCGCCTGAAGGCGGACACGGGCTGCTTTGCATTCGACCCGGCCATGGTCAACACCTCCGTCTGCCGAAGCGCGATCACCTTTGTGGACGGCGAGAAGGGCGTGCTGCTGCACCGGGGCTATCCCATCGAGGAGTTGGCGGAGCACTGCAGCTTCATCGAGGTCGCCTACCTGCTCATCCACGGCGCGCTGCCGACCGAGCGCCAGCGGCAGAAGTTCTCGAAGCTGCTGAACGTCCATTCGATGCTGCACGAGGACATGCGCAGCTTCTTCGGCAACTACCCCGAAGGCGCGCACCCGATGGCCGTGCTGTCGGCGATGGTGGTCTCGCTCTCGAGCTTCTATCCCGAGCTGCGGCTGGACAGCGACCAGGAGGAGATCGACATCACCGTGACGCGCCTGCTCTCCAAGCTGCGCACGATCGCGGCGTTCTCCTACAAGAAGTCCATCGGCGAGCCGTTCGTCTATCCCAGCCACAAGTACAGCTATTGCGAGAACTTCCTGAACATGATGTTCCGGTCGCCCGTGTCGCTCTACGAGGCGGACGCCTACGACGTGGCGGTGATGAACAAGCTGCTGATCCTGCACGCGGACCACGAGCAGAACGCCTCGACGACCGCGGTGCGCATGGTCGGCAGCACGGGCGCGAACCTCTACGCCTGCGTCTCGGCGGGCATCTGCGCGCTGTGGGGCCCCCTGCACGGCGGCGCCAACCAGGCCGTGGTCGAGATGCTCGAGAAGATCCAGAAGGAAGGGCTCACGCTGGAGCAGGTCGTGGCGAAGGCCAAGGACCGGAACGACCCGTTCCGCCTGATGGGCTTCGGGCACCGCATCTACAAGTCCTACGACCCCCGCGCCAAGATCGCGAAGCAGCTCTGCATGGCCGTGCTCAAGAAGAAGCGGATGCAGGATCCGATGGTGGAGATCGCGATGGCGCTCGAGGAGAACGCATTGAACGATTCCTACTTCCAGGAGCGCAACCTGTACCCGAACGTGGACTTCTACACGGGCTTGATCTACCGCGCCCTGGGCTTCCCGAAGGAGATGTTCACCGTGCTGTTCGCCCTCGGGCGGCTGCCGGGGTGGATCGCCCATTGGCAGGAGATGCGGCAGGACCCCGAGCAGAAGATCATGCGTCCCCGCCAGCTCTACACCGGGCCGGTGAAGACCGACTACGTGCCCATCGAGGCGCGGAAGTAAGGGGGGGCCGATGGGCCGGTCCCCTCCAAAAGAAACCGCCAAAGAGGCCGCCGTGCGAGCGGCGGCGGTGGAGCGTGCTCGCCGCGTGGAGGTGGAATTCCTCGAGGGCGTGCGCGCCCGCCTGCCCGGGCACCCCGCAGTGATCGAGACCCTCGGCTGCCTCTACACCGAGATGGGCCGCTACCAGGACGGGCTCCGCGCCGACCGCGAAATGGTGAAGATGGAACCCGATTCGCCCAACGCTTGGTACAACCTCGCCTGCAGCCTTGCGCTGACGGGCCAGCCCGACGAGGCCTTCGCCGCGCTCGAAAAAGCCATTGCCCTCGGCTACGACGATGCCGAATGGATGCAGGACGACGACGACTTCGAGCCGATCCGCAAGGATCCGCGCTTTGCCCGCCTTCTCGCGCAGCTGCTGGCGAAGAATCCGTAGTCCCAGCCCCGGGCGCGGGGAGGCGCCGGCGGGCCTTCGCAAACCTTTTTTCCATTGTGTGGAAAAACCGCGAAACATTTTTCCATTGTGTGGAAAAAACGGGGCCGGGGCATCGCCGGCGATTAAGCGAACGGGGGGGCGGTCAGGCCTGGAGAATGGCGTGGAGGCGGGAGACGACCATCTCGATGGCGACGCGGTTCTGTCCGCCGCCGGGCAGGATGATGTCGGCGTAGCGGCGGGAGGGCTGGACGAATTCGAGGTCCATGGGGCGGACGGTGTCGAGGTATTGGAAGATGGTCTTGTCCAGGGTGCGCCCGCGCTCGCGGGTGTCGCGCTCGATGCGGCGGATGAGGCGGATGTCGGCGTCGGTGTCCACAAAGACCTTGATGTCCATGAGCGCGCGCAATTCGGGCTCGGCGAAGATGAGGATGCCATCCACGAGAATGACGGGGGCGGGCTCGACGGTGACGGTCTCGGGCTTGCGGGTGTAGTCGGCGAAGCTGTAGACGGGGAGCTGGATGGAATGGCCGGCGCACAGCTCGCGGATATGGCGGGCGAGGAGGTCGCTTTCGAGGGCATCGGGGTGGTCGTAGTTCTGGCGGGCGCGCTCGGCGAGGGGCAGGTGCGACAGGTCGCGGTAGTAGGCGTCGTGGGGGAGATAGGCGATGCGGTGCGCGCCGACCTGGTCGAGGATGCTGCGGGCCACGGTGGTCTTGCCGGAGGCGGTGCCGCCGGCGACGCCGAAGACGATGGGTTTTTGACTCACGGGTATATCCTACGGACGGAGATTGCGGAGTGAAGCTGAATATCCAATATCCAATGTTCAATATCCAATGTTCAAGTGAACAGCCTATAAGGTCCCGAAGAGGCGGTCGCCGCAGTCGCCGAGGCCGGGGAGGATGTAGCCTTGGTCGTTGAGGCGCTGGTCGAGCATGGCGGTGTAGATCTGGACGTCGGGGTGGGCGGCGTGGAGGGCGTCGAGGCCTTCGGGGGCGGCGATGACGGAAACCACGGTGATGTGGCGGATGCCTTTGTCCTTGAGCAGGCCGATGGTGTAGATGAGAGAGCCGCCGGTGGCGAGCATGGGGTCGAGCAGGAAAACGCGCATGGCGTCGGCGCCGGGCGGCAGCTTGCAGTAGTATTCGACGGGGCGCAGGGTTTGTTCGTCGCGGTAGACGCCGACGTGGCCGACCTTGGCGGAGGGAATCAGGTTCAGGATGCCTTCGACCATGCCGAGGCCGGCGCGGAGAATGGGAACGAGCAGGACCTGTTCGGCGAGCTGCTGGGCGTCGCAGGGGGCGAGGGGGGTCTGGATGCGGACGGGGCGGAGGGCGAGGTCGCGGGTGATTTCGTAAACGATGAGATAGGACAGTTCGTTGAGGGTCTCGCGGAAGAGTTTGTTGTCGGTGGCCCGGTCGCGGAGGATGGCCAGTTTGTGTTCGATGAGGGGGTGCTTCAGGACGGTGGCGTTCGGGTTCATTGAATGGAAATCCTATCAGAACTCATGAACTCATGAAAAGAAGGGAAAATGGATGAGGGAGACAGGCTGTTTTCATGAGTTCTGATGATTCCGCGGATCTTTCGGTTTCTCCCGTTTTCTTGTTTGCATGGGGACGGGAATCGGGTAGATAGAGAAATCAATTGCCACGGGGCAGGTAGAATGTTTTACTAGGCTAGGTTGAGGTTCGAATTGGACCTGGAAGGAGCCCGGATATGGACATGGATCGGATCAAAAGCGTGATCGACCTGATGCGCGAGCACGAGCTGTGCGAATTCGCCATCGAAGAAAAGGATTTCAAGCTGTCGCTGAAGCGGGGAAGCCCGGCGATGATGGTGGCGGCCCCGGTGATGGCCCCGGCGGCAGCTCCGGCGCCGGCCCCGGCGGCGGCCGCCCCGGTGGCGGAGGAAAGCCTGACACCGATTCCCTCGCCGCTGGTGGGGACGTTCTATCGCGCCGGTTCCCCGGATGCGGATCCGTTCGTGTCGGTGGGCAGCCGGGTGAACAAGGACACCGTGGTGTGCATCATCGAGGCGATGAAGGTGATGAACGAGATCAAGGCCGAGACGAGCGGCGTGATCAAGAAGATCCTGGTCGAGAACGCGACGGCGGTGCAGTTCGGCCAGCCGATGTTCCTGATTGAAAAGGCCTGAGGCCGGCATGTTCAAGCGAATCCTGATCGCGAACCGGGGCGAAATCGCCGTCCGCGTGATCCGGGCGTGCCGGGAGATGGGCATCCGGACGGTGGCGGTGTATTCCCAGCCGGACGAGTCGTGCCTGCACGTGCAGCTGGCGGACGAGGCGGTGTGCATCGGCAAGGCGCCGGCGTCGGAAAGCTACCTGAAGATTTCCAACATCATCAGCGCGGCCGAGGTGACGGATGTGGACGCGATCCATCCGGGTTTCGGCTTCCTGTCGGAGAACGCGCATTTCGCGGACATCTGCGAGGAGTGCGGCATCACGTTCATCGGGCCGTCGCAGGACAACATCCGGAACATGGGCGACAAGAACAAGGCGCGCGAGATGATGCGGAAGGCCGGCGTGCCGGTGACGCCGGGCAGCGACGGCGTGGTTCCGACGCAGGAGGCGGCGCTGGCGATCGCGAAGAAGCTGGGCTATCCGGTGCTGATCAAGGCGGTGGCGGGCGGGGGCGGCAAGGGCATGCGCATCGCGCGCAACGACGTGAGCCTGGCGCAGGGATTCATGACGGCCAGTTCCGAGGCGGAGCGGGCGTTTGGCAACGGGGATGTCTATGTGGAGAAGCTGGTGGAGCGGGCGCGGCACATCGAAGTGCAGCTGCTGGCCGACAACCACGGGCACGTGTACCAGCTCGGCGAGCGCGATTGCTCCATCCAGCGGCGGCACCAGAAGATGCTGGAGGAAACGCCCAGCCCGGCGCTGACGCCCGACCGGCGCAAGAAGCTTCTGAAGGCCGCGGTCAAGGCCGCCCAGGCGTGCAAGCTGCGCAACGTGGCGACGATCGAGTTCCTGTGGAACGAGGATGCGCAGGAGTTCTATTTCATGGAAATGAACACGCGCATCCAGGTGGAGCATCCCATCACCGAAGAGGTGACGGGGGCCGACCTGGTCCAGCTCCAGATCCGCGCGGCGGCGGGCGAGGTGATGAAATTCCCCGACGACGAATTTCTGCCGCGCGGGCACGCGATCGAGGTGCGCATCAACGCGGAGNNAACGTGCATTTCCCGGGCGGGCCGGGCATCCGCATCGATTCACACGTGTATTCGGGCTATGAGATCCCCCCCTATTACGACAGCATGATCGGCAAGATCATTGCGCGCGGCAAGACGCGGGCCGAGGCACTGACGCGCATGTCGCGCGCGCTGGCGGAATTCAAGATGGTGGGTCCCTCGACGACGGTGCCGGTGGCGCAGGCGCTGCTGGCCGATGCGCGGTTCCTGCGCGGCGAATACAACACGGCGTTCCTCGAGCAGTTCATGAACGACGTCTTCTGGGTGTCCTAGGCGGGGCTTCGCGCCATGGGCAACGGCAGCCGGGCATCGTGGACAGGCGCGCGGAGTTCCCTTGAACAGGCCGTGGAAGAGGTGCTGGGCCGCTTGTCCGAGGATTCCCATGCGGCGGGCCGGGCTCCGGCAACGGCGCGGGTGGTGGTGCTGGGGGGGGGGACGGGG
>DMJA01000282.1 GCA_003451935.1 Verrucomicrobiota bacterium
TCGCCGATGCCGTTGATGGTGCACTCCACGCCGCGCGCGCCGCATTCGATGGCCGCCAGCGAATTCGCCACCGCCAGCCCAAGGTCGTTGTGGCAATGCACGTGCACCACGACGTCCTGCAGCTCCGGCACGTGCTCATGCAGATAGGTCAGCAGCTTGCGGAACTCCTGCGGCACCGTGAACCCGACCGTGTCGGGGATGTTGATCGTTGTGGCGCCCGCCGCAATGACCGCGCGGACCACCTCCGCCAGGAACTCCGGCTCCGTCCGCGAAGCGTCCTCGGGGCTGAACTGCACGTCCTTGCAGAACTTCTTCGCATAGGCCACGCCCTCGACGGCTTGGCGGACAATCTCCTCCTTCGCCTTCTTCAGCTTGAACTCGCGGTGGATCGCGCTCGTCGCGAGGAACACATGGATCCGGGCGCGCTCGCCCGCGGGCTTGAGCGCCTCCGCGCATTTCTCGATGTCGCTTTTCACGCAGCGCGCCAGCCCCGCGATGCGGCACTTCTTGATCTCCGTGGCCACCTTCTTCACCGCCTCGAAGTCGCCCGGCGACGCCGCCGGGAACCCCGCCTCGATGATGTCCACGTTCAGTTTTTCGAGCTGCCGCGCCACCTGCAGCTTCTCGTGCAGGCCCATGCTGGCGCCGGGGCATTGCTCCCCGTCGCGCAGCGTCGTATCGAAAATTATCACATGATCCGGCTTCTTCATATCCCTGGTTTCCTGTTTGGGGTCTCTCTCATCGGCCACGGGCAACAAAACGCCCGCCAAGTTTCATGGTTGGCGGGCTTTCCGGAAAACAGACGGCTCCGGGAATCATCCAGCGCAACACCCGTCGCCCGCCGGGACACGGGTGTCGCCGCGCAACGCGAGAAGCAGGGCCTGAATGGAAATCGCCGTCGTCATGCGGGGAAATAAACCATTCCCCCGCAGGCCTGTCAAGGGCGCGGCCCCGGAAATCGCGTTTCAATCCTGCGCGGTGCGCAGGCGCGGATCGAGCGCGTCGCGCAGGGCATCGCCCAGCAGATTGAACGCCAGAACCACGGCGAAGATCGCCGCCGTCACCGCGGCCAGTTCCCACCACACGCCCTGCCACAGGCGCAGGCGGGCCGACGAAATCATGGTTCCCCAGCTCGGCTCGCCCTGGGCGCCGATGCCCAGAAAACTCAAGAACACCTCTGTGCCGATCGCCGCCGGGAAGCGAAGCGTAAACGACACCAAGGCCACATGGATCACATTCGGCAGGATATGCCGGAACAGGATCCTCGCATGCGAAAAACCCAGCGCGCGCGCCGCGCGCACGTAGCCGCGCTCCTTTTGCCGAAAGACTTCGGCGCGGATCAGGCGGCATACGCCCACCCATGTCGTCAGGCCGATGGCCAGGAAAACGCCCAGCAACCCCTTTCCCACCACCATCGCGATCGCCAGCACGAACAGCAGCCCCGGGATCGACGCGAACGTCGTCGATAGCCACACCACGAAATCATCCATCTTGCCGCCAAAATATCCGCCAAGGCATCCCAGCAGCACGCCGATGGGAATGGCGATCAGCGACGACACCACGCCGACCTGGAACGCGATGCGCGCGCCCTGCACCAGCCGCAGGAGCACGTCGCGCCCGAGGCCGTCCGTCCCCAGCCAGTGGCCCGCGCCCGGCGACAAATATCGCGCGGCGAGGTCCTGCGCCTGCCAGGGCGGGGTGATATCCTTCCAGCCGTACCACGCATGGGCGGCCTCGCCCCACAGCGCCGCGAGGAAAAACACCGCCAGCACCGCGAGGCACGCCCGCGAAACACGGCTGGCCCACACTTGCCGCCACGCCTCGCGGCCGAACGACACGCCCGCGCGCGGCTCCGGAATTTCCGCTTCGCCGCTCATGACAGCTTGACCCTCGGATCGACCCACGCCAGGGCGACATCCGCCAAGATGTTCGCCGCCGTGAACAAGAGCGCGCCAACGAGCACCACCGCGCGAATCACATCCACGTCCGACGAATGGATCGCGTTCAGGCTCAAATATCCCAGCCCCGGAATCCCGAAGAAGCTCTCCAGCAGCAAACTCCCCGTATAGAGGAACGGCAGCGCCAGCGCCACGTTGGTGATGACCGGCCCCAGCGCGTTCTTCAGCACGTGCTTGAACAAAACTTTGCCTTCGCCCAGCCCCTTGGCGAACGCCGTGCGCACGTAGTCCTTGTGCATCTCCTCCAGCAGAATCGTCCGGTAGAAGCGCACGTTCGCGCCCAGCCCCGTCGCCACGCCGATCAGCACCGGCAGCAGCAGATTCTTCCACGACTCGAAGCCCCACACGGGGAACCAGCCGAGCTTGTAGGCCAGCACGAACTGCCCGATCACGATCCAGACGAGGTAGTTCACGCTCATCAGCGCCACGCACACGGCGACGAGCCCGCGGTCCAGCCACGAGCCGCGCCGGTACGCGCACAGCAGCGCCAGCACGAGGCTCACCACCAGCTCCACGATCAGGATCGGCACCGTCAGCGCGAGGCTCGGCCCGATGCCGGCCAGAAGCAGACGCCCCACCGGCTGGTTCAGGCTGGCGCTCGTTCCGAAATCCAGCCGCAGCAATCGCTTCACGTAATCCAGCAGCTGGCTGTCGAAGAAATGCCGCGTGGCCTTCTCCAGCCTCACCGCGCGGATTTCCACGGGGCCGCCGGACGCGCGGAACTCCGGGTTTTCCACGCTGTGGAAACATTTTTTCCATTGTGTGGAAAAACCGCGAAACTTTTTTCCATTGTGTGGAAAACCGGGCCCGCCGCCCGTCACCGCCAGCCGCCATCGCCCGCCTTCGGGCAGCGGAAACGCCAGCGGCAGCGCCAGTTCTTCGCCGTCCTCGAGCCGAAGCCCGCCGGTCTCGCCCGCGCCCCACTGGGCCCGGACGCCGGGCGGCGCGTTTTCGAAATCCACTTCTTCCAGCGCGCGGGTTCCCGTCCAGTGGCCGAAGAACAGCGGTTTGTCGTAGCCCCGCGCCACATCGAATTCCTCCAGCGAGCGGGCGGCGGCATTCTGCCCCAGCACCATCGCCGCGGGCGAGCCGCCCACGACGTTGAACAACACAAAGGTGACGAGCACGACCCCGGCCACCGTCGGGATCGCCTGCACCAGCCGCTTGGCTACGTAGCGCCACATACGCGGAACGTCAGTCCGGCTTCTTCCACAGGTCGAGCAGGCGGGCCGCGAGCGCGTCCAGATCGGTGTCGGAGGTGTCGACCTGGTTGGGAATCTTTGCGTAGAGCGGCGCGCGGGCGGCGAGCAGGGCGCGGACTTTCTTTTCCGGATCTTCGCCCGCCAGCAGCGGGCGCTTTTTCGAGCGCGCCGTGCGATCCAGAATGACTTCGGGCCGGGCCGTCAGGCAGACCAGCACGCCGTTCGCGCCCAGTGCGCGCAGGTTCTCCTCGCGCAGTACCACGCCACCGCCGCAGGAAATGACCGCCCCCTCCTTCGTCCCCCATTCCGCCGCCAGCTGCGATTCCATGTTGCGAAAGGCCTCTTCGCCGTCTTCGGCGAATATGCGGGCAATGGACTTCCCCGCGCGGCACTCCAGCTCCGCATCCATTTCCAGGAAGGGACAACCGGCGAGGGCGGCCACGCGCCGGCCGACCGCGCTTTTCCCCGTCCCCATGAAGCCCAGCAGCACCAGATTGTCGCGCTTGTCCATCCGGCGCCCCCTCTGCGGGAAGGAAACCTATTGAATGACGAGGCGCGTCGTCTTCATCAGCGCCTTCCAGAGCTTTTCAGGCGTATCCGCCTCCAGCAGCTTGTCGCGGTTTTCCGGCTTCTGGAAGACTTGCGCCAGGCCGGACAACAGCTTGAGGTAGAACGCGCTCGCCGCCGTGGGAATCACCATGAAGAACACGATGCGCGTCTGGGCCTTGCCGGCCGGATCGAACTTGATGCCCTTGGAGGTGATGCCCAGGGCCAGGGTCAGCGCCCCGCCCTCGATGCTGCGCACGTGCGGAAAGGCCAAGCCGCTTTCCACCGCCGTCGAAATGATCGCCTCGCGCTTGAGCGCGGATTCCAGCAGCTGGCCCGCATCGTCCACGAATCCCTCATCCTTGAGCTTCTGGCACATCTCGGCCAGCACCGTTTCGCGGTCCGCGCCTTTCAGCGCGGGCAGCATCAGCGTTTCGGCGGAAAACCGCTCGATGCCGACCTTGGGCGGATCGCTGCGCCGGGGTGCCTTGCGCGTGTTGCGGGCGCTGGACGCCCGGTAGAACAGCAGCCGGGCGCAGGAGGGGCACTGGTAGATCTGTTCGGCCGCATGCACCTTGTGCACCAGCGACACCGGCAGCGCCATCCCGCAGGCGGTGCAGACCCCGTTGACCACCGGCACGATGGCCAACGGCCCCTTCTGCAGCAGCCGCGAGAATTGAAGCCCGAGGTCGGCGGGGATTTCCTTGGTCAGCGAGGAGATGGAGGCATCCAACTGGTCCAACTGGGATCCAGGCATTCCGGCCTCCTGTTGCGCGCGGGCGATGATGAGTTCCTGAAGCTGGACCAGAAGGTTGATGATCGGTTGCATGGATTTCCTATTGAAACAATACGGGTAATATGAACAACGGTTTTGGTTATACACGGGGAAAGGCCGTTTGTAAAGGAGATCGGCGGGGACGCGGAATTTTCCGGCCCTCCCCGGCGCGATCAACGCCGGGAACGCCAGCTCTTCCGCTCCGACGGCTGGAATTTCTCGATGGCGTAGCGCAGCATGGTCCGCGGCATCCGCGCCGCGTGGCGCGACAAAAAATCGCGCAGGGCCTCCGCATCCCGCTTGCCGGCCTCGCGCAGCATCCAGCCCGCCGCTTTGTGCATCAAATCCTCTTCATCGTCCAACAGCCGCTCCGCCAGCCAGAAGGTGTTGGACAGCTCCCCCCGCCGGATGGGCTCCAGCGTCGAAACCATCGCGATGCGCCGCTCCCAGAGACTCCTTGATCCCGCCAGCCGCCCCAGCGCCCGGCGGCCCCCGCCCGGCGGCAAGTGCCGGCCTACAATCCCCGGCGCGCTCGCATCCACCAGGTCCCAGTTGTTGATCCGGCCGGACTTCGACAAATAGAAATCGAAGATCGCGGCGCGTCCGGCCGCACCGCTTTCCGCATAGGCCCGCACCAGCGCAAGCACCCCGAAAAACCGTGCTTCGTGCACCGGCGAATCCAGCAGCTCGCCGGCCACCTTCGGCGGCACCTCGGGAAATCGCGCGAGAACCGCGCGGACCTGCGGGACCTTCAGCCCCCAGAATACGTCGCCCTCGCCGTATTCGCCCGGGCCTGTCTTGAAGAACCGGCGCAAGACTGCCGCCTGGGCCGGATTTCGATGCCGCGCCAGCTCCCGCAGGATGGCCGCAGCGGTAGCCGTCACTTGAGCGTTTCCAGGACCGGCGTGGTGAAGGCCCAGACGCCGGTCTTGGCGCCGACCTCGTCGCGCAGCATCTGCAGGCGCCCCATCAGCCGCGCGGCCACTTCGTCGTCCACGACCACGAATGCGCCGGAATTCGCCCCGGGCCACACATGGTTGTCCATCCGCGTGCCGCTCTTGGGCCCGCGGCCGGTCATCCGCTTCCAGCGCGACATCCCCACGATGCCCATTTCGTCGAGGATGTCCTGGATTTCGTCCGTCAGCACGAGGTCATGCATCATCCAAACCGCCTTCATGCCCGCACTCCCTTCTCGGCCCCCGCCTGCTCCCGGCGCCGCGCCATGCGCGCATGCGCCAGGCTGTAGAGCGTCGGCACCAGCACCAGCGTGATCAGCATCGAAAACACAAGGCCGCCGACGATCGTCGCCGCCATCGGCTTCCACGTCGCGGCGCCCTCGCCGCGGCTTACAATCATCGGAATCATCGCCAGCGCGGTGGTCATCGTGGTGATCAGCACCGGGCGCAGGCGCGAGCGGCCGGCGTTCACGATCGCGTCGTGCAGGTTCTGCCCGCGCGCGCGCAGCAGGTTGACGTAGTCGATCAGCACGATCGCGTTGTTCACCACCACGCCCACCAGCAGGATCATCCCGATGAACGACATGATGCTCACCGTCAGCCGCAAGACGGTAAGGCTGATGGCCACGCCCGTGAACGCGAAGGGAATCGAGAACAAAATCAGGAACGGATCCAGCAGGCTTTCGAACTGCGCGGCCATCACCATGTAGACCAGCAGGACGCCCAGCGCCAGCATCAGGCCCATCTGGCGGAACGACTCCTCCTGGTCCTCCGCGGTGCCGCCGAAGTGGAGCCCGATGCCCGACGGCAGCGGCACCTCCTCGGCGAGGCGGCGGCGCAGGTCGCGGACGACTTCGCCGCTGCTGCGCCCGAAGACGTCGGCCGTCACCTGGATCATCCGCTCCTGGTTGCGGCGGTCGATCTGCAGCGGGCCGACCCGCTCCGTGATCGTGGCCACGCTGTCGAGCCGGATGCGGCGGCCGTCCGGCAGCACGATGTCCGACTGCGCGATGTCCTCCACGGTCCGCCGGTAGGATTCGTCCAGCCGCAGCACCACGTCGTAGTCCTCGTCGGATTCGCGGTACATCGTGGCCGTCGTGCCGTAGAAGAGCGTGCGCACCCCGTTGGCGATCTGCGACACGTTCAATCCGTGCGCGGCCGCCTTGGTCCGGTCGATCTCCACGCGGATCTCCGGCCGGCCCGGGTCGCGGCCGAGCTCCCCATCCACCGCCCCCGGGGTCGTGTTCACCACCTCCAGCACCTGTTCGGCGACCTTCTGCAGCACGTCGAGGTCGAACCCCAGCACGTCGATCACGATGGGCTTCGCCCCGCCGCCGGGACCCATCTGGGACGTGTCCACGTTGTACTTCTGGACCTCCGGCCATTTCGTGACGACGTCGCCCACGGCGCGGCCGATCTCCTTCAGGCCGCGGTCGCGCTGCGTCTGCGAAACCAGGCGCATCATCACCCACCCGATGTGCGAGCCGCCCTGGCCCATGCCGCCGGAATCGCCGCAGCGCCACGCGTAGACCAGCACGTTCTCGCGCCCGGCCTCCGCCAGCGCCACGTCGAGGATGCGCTGGCCCACCGCCGCCGTTTCCTCCACGCGCGTGCCGATGGCCGTCTGGTAGCGCAGCATCAGCCGCCCGTTGTCTTCCTCGGGCGAATATTCCGACCCCAGCCCCATGAACAGGAACACGCTGCCNNCCGCCACCACCACCCACCGCCGGCGCAAGCCGCGGTCCAGCAGCCGGGAGTAGGCCGCATCCAGGGCCTCGAACCTGGCCTCGCTCCAGGCGTGGAACGCCGCGTTCAGCCGGCCGCGCGCCTTGCGCTTCTCCGGCACCTGCAGCAGGCGCGAGCCCAGCATCGGCGTCAGCCACAAGGCGCACCCCAGGCTGGCCAGCAGCGTCGCCACCAGCAGGCCGCCGAGCTGCTTGAACATGATGCCCGCCTCCCCCTTCAGGAAGATCAGCGGCACGAACACCACGATCGTCGTCAGCGTCGAGGCGCTGATGGCCGTGGCGACCTCCTCGGCGCCGAACATCGCCGCCTCGCGCGGGGCCGTGCCCTTCTCCACCTTGGTCGAGATGTTTTCCAGCACCACCACCGCGTTGTCCACCACCATCCCCATCGCGATCGCCAGGCTCGCCAGCGAGATGATGTTGATGGTCCAGCCCATCGTCCACAGGAAGATGAACGCCAAGATCAGCGAGAACGGGATCGTCAGCGCGATGATCAGCGACGACCGGAAGCTGCGCAGGAAGAAGAACGCCGTCAGCACCACGAACACGAACGCCCAGCGCACGGTCATCGCCACGTTGCCGATCGACAGCGTGATCTGCTCGCTCGTGTCGAAGATCTGGTGGATCTCGATGTCCCGCGGCAGGGTCGGCAGGATGTTCTCCTCCAGCTCGCGCGCGACCTCCTTGGCCGTCTCCACCGTGTTGGCGCCGGAGCGCTTCTGGATCATCATCATGATCGCGCGGCGGTCCATCACCTTGGACAGCCGGACTTCCTCCGCAAAGCCGTCTTCCACTTCCGCCACGTCCCGCAGGCGCACGAGCGCGCCGCCCGCGGACCGGACCACGATCTCGCCGATCTGCTCCGGGGCCGTGAATTCGCCGGGCACGCGGATCGTGTAGTCGAGGCGCCCGACCTTGACGTTGCCCGCCGGCAGCGTCACGTTTTCCCGCGCCAGCGCGGCCGCCACGTCGTTGAAGACCAGCCCGTAGCCCGCCAGCCGCGCCGGATCGAGCCGGACGTTGATCTTCCGCTCGAGCCCGCCGAACATATTCACCGCCCCCACCCCCGGCAGGCGCTTGAGCGGATCGGCGATCTCGTTGTTCGCGATCTCCTCGAGGTCTTCGATGCTCTCGCGGCAGGTGATGCCGTAGAACTGGATCGGGATCTGGGAGGTGTTGAACTTCCGGAGCATGGGCGGGTCGGCGTCTTCCGGCAAAATCTTCCGGATGCGCTCGAGGTTGCTGCGGATGTCGTTGGAGGCCTCGTCGAGGTTGGTGCCCCACGCGAACTCGCAGGTCACGCTGGAAATGCCCTCGATGGTGGCGCTGGTCATCTCCTCGAGGCCGTTGACCGTGCCGAGCGCGCGTTCGACGACCTTGGTCACCATGCTTTCGACATCCTCGGCGCTGACGCCCTCCCAGGTGGTCACCACCGTCACGGTCGGCTGTTCGATGTCGGGCAGCAGGTCCACCGGCAGCTGCGTCACCATCACTCCGCCCAGCACGAAGACGGCCAGGAAAAACATGAGGGTGGTGATGGGCTTTTGGACGCCCAGTTCCGGCAGTTTCATCGCCCTACTCCGCCGTTTCCGCCGCCGCGATCCGCTCGATGGGCGTGCCGTCCGTCAACTTGTTCTGGCCCATCACCACGTATTCGGCCCTGTCCTCCAGCCCCGAAACGATCTCGATGTCCGCCCCTTCGCGAATGCCGGTCTGCACCTCGGTCGCGCGGGCCACGCCGTCGCTCACGGTAAAGACCACCTGCCGGTCCAGCACGCGGATCACGGCCGCCGCCGGAACGGCCAGCGCACCGGAACTCGTCGCCAAGGTCAGCTTGGCCGTGGCGTACATCCCCGGGCGCAGGGGCCACGAACCATCCACCTTCGGGTTCTCCATCCGGACTTCGGCGCGCACCGTGCGCGTGGCGGGATCCGCCTCGGGGAACACCCGCGCCACGGTGCAAGCCGTTTCGCGGCCGGGCCATACGTCGGTGGTGACCGCCACCTGTGTCCGGCCCTCCTCCAGCATCGGCAGCAGCCGAACCGGAATCGGCAGCATCAGCCGCAGCGGTTCCATCTGGGCGATCCGCACGATGGCGACGGAAGGTCCGACCATTGCGCCGGGATCCGCGCGGCGCTCGGCCACCACGCCGTCCATCGGCGCGCGGATCTTCGTCTCGTCCAGATTCACTTTCGCCAGCTTGAGCTGCGCCTGCGCCTGCGCCAACGAAGCCTTGGCGCTCTCGTGCGCGGTCACAGCCGCATCGCGCGCCTGCTCCGTCGCCACCTCTTCGGCAAACAGCGCCTCGAGGCGCTGGCGCTCCCGTTCGCGGTCCGCCAGCGCCACTTCCGCCTGCCGCGCCTGCGCCTCCGCCAACGCCACCTGCGCCTCCAGTTCGCGCCGGTCGATCTCGGCGATGACCTCGCCGTTCTTGACCTCGGTTCCTTCCGTGGTCGGCGCCCCGCTTTCCAACACCAGCTTTTCGAGCCGCCCCTGGATCTTCGGCTTGACCTCCACCGCCAACGGCGACTCCAGTTCGCCCGTGAACCACAACGTCTCGGAGATGTCGCGCCGCTCGACAAACGCCGTGCGCACCGGCACCGGCCCGCGGCCCTTCTTCTGGTTGTTGTTCTGGTCCGCCTTTTTCGCGCAACCCGCCGCCAGCCCCGCCGCCAGCGCCGCGCACAGCACCCACAAAACCTGTTTTCTCATGGCATTTCTCCGTTCGAATCGACGTCCGGCCTCAGCACGGGCGCGTCGGGAAGGACATCGGGCGACATCAGTCCCATCGCCTGCTGCAGCGCCACCCGGGCCATGGCGTGGGTGAAGATCGACTGATAGTAGTTGGCCGAGGCCGTGGTCAGCGCCTGGCGCGCATCCATGACCTCGACCGGCGTGTTCTGGCCTTCCTTCAAGCCCGACTCCACGAGGCGCAACGCTTCCCGGGCGGTTTCCAGGTTCTGGCTCTGCGAATTCGCGAACTCCTCCGCCGTCTTCAGCGACAGCACCAGCTGGCGGATTTCGCTCACGGCCTGATCCTCCGCATCCCGCAGGCCGATTTCAAGCTGGCGCAGCTTGGCCCGTTCCTGGATCAGCGTGCCGCGCCGGTCGAGGCCGTCGAACAGCGGCAGGCTCACCTGCACGCCCGCCTGCCATTCGTCGCCCCAGTCGGCGCGCGAAGAATCGTGCGGGTCGGGATTGGCCCAATTCTGCGAAGCATAGCCGGACACCTCGGGCAGGTAGCGGCTCTTGGCCACGGCCACGCTCTCGCGCTGCATCCGCAGGGCGTATTCCGCCACGGCCAGGTCCGCGCGCCGCTCCAGCGCCGTCCGCGCCGCATCCGCGAAGGAAATCTCCTCGGCGACCAGCGGAACCTCGTCCACCAGTTCCGCCGCGCTTTCAGGCGAAGCGCCCATCAGGCGGTACAGGGCCGTATAGGCCATGTCCTTGTCGTTCCGCGCCTGCAGGACTTGCGCGCGGAAGTTCGACACCTCCACCTGCGCGCGCAGCTCGTCGTAGTTCGAGGCCATCCCCTGCCGCCGCCGCGCCTGGGCATTTTCCAGCTGCCGCTCCGCCGTTTCCAGCGCCCGTTGGTTCACGTCCAGCAGGTGTTCGCTGAGCACGGCGGCGTAATAGGCCCGGATGGTCTCGCGCTGCACGCTTTCCACCGCCGCGCGGATCGCGGCCGCGGTCCATTCGTCGTACAGTTTCGCGGCACGCAACGCGGCCCCGATCCGCCCGTTGAAGAGCGGCTGGGTCAGTTTTAGCCCCGCGCCGTACTGGTCTTGGAAGCGCGTCGTGTAGTAGGCGCCGTCCGCCGTCGTGGCGCCCCGTTCCTCGTCCAGCCGCAGATAGCTGCCCGTCAGCCCCAGCGAGGGCAGCGCTTCCGAATAGGAAGCCTGGACCCGCCCGCGGGCGATTTCCCGCCCCTGTTCATCCTGCTGCAAAGACCGGTTGTTGCCGTGCGCCAACGCCACGGCCTCCCACAGCAGCAGCGGCCCGGATAAATAGACGCCGCTCTCGGTCGTGGTTTTCTGCGACAGATCGTCCAGCCGCCGCCCGGCGGCCTCCGCGCGGATGTCGCGCATCTGCTCCGCGTCCGGCACGCCGACGCATCCCGCCAGCAGG
>DMJA01000003.1 GCA_003451935.1 Verrucomicrobiota bacterium
CCAGAAAAACCGGGGAATGTCCTGCGGCTGTTCCGCTTGCAGAACCGTCCCTCGTGAGGCATATTCCACTGAACTTTTAGAACGGAGCCGCCCATGTCCCTGAAACTCGAAAAAATCCCGAACTACCCCGGCCCCAAAGGCCCCGTCGTCCTCGTCATCATGGACGGCGTCGGCATCGGCAAATATGAAGAAGGCGACTACGTCCGTTCCGCCAACAAGCCCAATCTCGACCACCTCCTTGCGACCTGCCCCCACACCGTCCTCAAGGCCCACGGCACCGCCGTCGGCATGCCGTCCGACGAGGACATGGGCAACTCCGAGATCGGCCACAACGCCATCGGTTGCGGACGCGTCTACGACCAGGGCGCCTCCCTTGTCGCCAAGGCCGTCGCCTCCGGCGCCCTCTACCAAGGCGCCACCTGGAAGAAGATGGTCGCCAACGTCATCGACCACAGCTCCACCCTCCACTTCATCGGCCTCTTCTCCGACGGCAATGTCCACTCGCACATCGACCACCTCAAGGGCATGCTCGCCCAAGCCAAGAAGGAAGGCGTCGCCCGCGCCCGCATCCACCCGCTCCTCGACGGCCGCGACGTCCCCCCCACCTCTGCCCTCGACTACGTCCTCCCCTTCGAGCAGTTCCTCGCCGACCTCAATGCCGACGGCACCGTCGACTACGCCATCGCTTCCGGCGGCGGCCGCATGAAGGTCACCATGGACCGCTACGAAGCCGACTGGCGCATGGTCGAGCTCGGCTGGAAGACCCACGTCCGCGGCGAAGGACAGCTCTACCCCTCCGCGCAGGCCGCCATCGAAGCCCTCCGCGCCGCCACCCCCGGCGTCCTCGACCAGGATCTGCCCTCGTTCGTGATCGGACGCGACGGCAAGCCCCTCGGGCCCATCGTGGACCACGACTCCGTCATCCTCTTCAATTTCCGCGGCGACCGAGCCATCGAACTAACCCGCGCCTTCGAGGACGCCGACTTCAAGCCCTTCGACCGCGGCCCGCGTCCCGATGTCCTCTTCGCCGGCATGATGCAGTACGACGGCGACGCCAACATCCCCAAGCACTTCCTCGTCGAGCCCCCCCGCATCACCCGCACCATCGGCGAATACCTCGCCGATGCCGGCCAGCGCCAGCTCGCCATCAGCGAAACCCAGAAGTTCGGCCACGTCACCTACTTCTTCAACGGCAACCGCGCCGAAAAATTCAACGACGACCTCGAAGACTACGTCGAGATCCCCTCCGACCGCGTCCCCTTCGAAGAACGCCCCTGGATGAAGTCCGCCGAAATCACCGACGCCCTCCTCGTCGCCATCGCCTCCGGCAAATACAAGTTCATCCGCGTCAACTATCCCAACGGCGACATGGTAGGCCACACCGGCATCTTCCCCGCGGTGAAGATCGCCGTCGAAGCCGTGGACCTCGCCCTCGGCCGGCTCATGCCCGCCATCCAGAAGGCCGGCGGCATCCTCGTCATCAGCGCCGACCACGGCAACTCCGACGACATGTACGAGCACGACAAGACCGGCGCCGTCAAGATCCACAAGGCCACCGGCCTCCCCAAGGCCAAGACCGCCCACTCCCTCAATCCGGTGCCCGCCATCATCTACGACCCCGCCAACGCCGCGAAGGCCAAGCTGACGGACAAGCAGGGTCTCGGCATCTCCTCCCTCGCCGCCACCTGCCTCAACCTCCTCGGCTATAAGTCGCCGGAAGGCTACGATTCCTCCCTCGTCGAAATCGGCGGCTGATTTTTTCCACACTATGGAAACATTTTTTCCATTGTGTGGAAAATTCGCGAAACTTTTTTCCATTGTGTGGAAAAAATCGGGAGACGCCCCGTGAGCCGGCTGACGGACACCCCCGCCGGCGCGGTCCTGAACCTCCGCATCGTCCCGCGCGCTTCTAAAAATGCCATCCAAGGCGAGCACGGCGACGCCCTGAAAATCCGCCTCTGCGCCCCGCCCGTCGAAGGCGCCGCGAACACCGCTCTAATTGAGTTTCTCTCCGATTTCTTCTCCCTCCCCCGCGCCCGCATCCAACTCCTCTCCGGCCAGACCTCCCGCAACAAGCGCGTCCTTCTTTCCGGCGTCTCCGCCTTGGCTATCCAATCCAAAATCCAAGCAGGAACTCATGAAGGAAAACGAAACTCATGAAAAATCCGTTTTCTGTTTTTGGCTGTTCACACCACCCCTTTCTGTTTTCTTGTTTTCCTGATGTTTCCTGTTTTCCTGCCAACATGTTTTCGGCTGTTTTCATGAGTTCTGATTAATCCTTCTTCCCCATGAAACATCTCACCGAATATTCCGATCCTGCTTCCATCCACGCCCTCGTGGCGGAGATCGCGCGCATTTCCAAGCGCCCGGCGCGGATCATGGAAGTCTGCGGAGGCCAGACCCACGCTATTTTGCGCCACGCGCTGGATACGCTGCTCCCGCCGCATATCCAGCTCCTGCACGGGCCCGGCTGCCCCGTCTGCGTCACGCCGTCGTCCTACCTCGACCACGCCATCGCCATCGCGAAACTCCCCGACGTCATTCTCTGCACCTTCGGCGATTTGCTGCGCGTCCCTTCCAATTCCTCCGGCGACCTCTACGCCGCCAAGGCGCGCGCGGCCGACATCCGCATGATCACCTCCCCCCTGCAGGCGCTCGATTTCGCCCGCGAGAATCCGGACAAGCAGGTCGTCCACCTCGCCATCGGCTTCGAAACCACCGCCCCCGCCAACGCCATGGCCGCCTATCTCGCCAAGGATCGCGGCCTCCTCAACTTCAGCCTCCTCGTCTCCCAATTCCTTGTCCCGCCCATCCTGCGCGCCATTTGCGCCGATCCGGCAACCGCCCCCGACGCGTTCCTCGCCGCCGGCCACGTCTGCGCCATCGTCGGCTCCGATCCCTATGTCTCCCTCGCGCGCGAACTGAACCGCCCCATCGCCATCACCGGCTTCGAGCCCGCCGACATCCTGCTGGGCGTCCTCGACGTCCTGCGGTTGTTCGAGCAGGGCAAGGCCGGGATGATCAACGCCTACCCGCGCATTGTCCATCCCGGTGGCAACCCCGAAGCCCTCCGCATCATCGACGCCGTCTTCGAAGTCTGCGACCGCGAATGGCGCGGCCTGGGCGTCGTGCCCCAAAGCGGCCTCGCCCTCCGCCCCGAATACGCCGCCCACGACGCCGCAAAGATTTTTCCTGCACCACCGCCTTCCGCGGCGGCCGATGCCCCGCAATGCCCCGCCGACCAAGTTCTGCTCGGCAGGCTCCAGCCTCCGGATTGTCCCTACTTCGGAACGCGCTGCACGCCCGACCACCCTCTCGGCGCGCCCATGGTCTCCCCCGAAGGCCCCTGCGCCGCCTTTTTCCTGCACCGGCGCGGGTCTTGATGCCGACGGCCCTCCCGCCGCAGGCGCAATGGATCAGCAGATCTGCGAAAATGCCCGTTGGGCTTCGGCAACGAATAGACGGACTTTGCCGGCGGATTTCCGGCCGTCGGGGCCTTCCACGCCGGTATGCGAATCCACCCCGGCGGGGCGAACGGCCCGGATCGCCTCGGCTACGTTCTCGGGGTTGAGGCCGCCCGCGAGAATGACCGGCTTCGGCGAGAACTCCACCAATCGCCGACTGATGCCCCAATCGTGCACGAGCCCCGTCGCGCCCTCCTGTCCCGTCGCGGGATTGAAGGTGTCCGTGATGTAGGCATCCACGAACGGCGATGTTTCTTCCACCATCCGGCGCAAGGTCTCCTCGTTTCCGTCGCGGATCACCAGGCTCTTGAAAACCGTCAGATCCGGATCGCGGCGCCGGATTTCGCACAGTTCCTCCGTCGCGATGTCGCCGTGGAGCTGCACCGCGCGCGAACCAAGCTTGGCGCAGAACGCCAGCACGTCGTCCGCGCGGTCGAGATAGGTGATCAGCACTCCATGGAATCCGGCCGGTAACCCGCGGATGATTGCCGCGGCCTCGTCTTCCGAGAGGTCTTCCTTGTTGACGGTGAGGCGCAGGGGGAACCCCAGCCAGCGGACGCCGGCGTCCATCAATAGGCGGGCCTCGGCGGCGTCGCAGACGCCGGCAATCTGGATCAGGGGCCGGTCGCCGGGCGCGATCATGGGACAAACGCCGGAATCTTAATGCGGTAGTTGCGCATGTCGGGCCAGGCGTTGGTGTCCCGCCACGTCGTGGGGTCGTTGGTGGCGACCACCGTGTCCAGATTGGCCCATGGCACATTGGTGTCGTCCAGATTCCCGTCGCGGCCCTCGATCTGATAGGTCCGGCCGGACACCGACTGGAACGTCAAGTCCATGACGTTGCTGGAGACGGCGAACTGGCTCTCCCATCCAATGTAGCTTCCGGGGGCGTTGGGATCGGTGCTGGCCCACCATTCGTTGAAGTTCGGGAAGCCATCTCCATCCCAATCGCCACCGGGGGCGTTGGTGGTCGTGCCCATCTTGAGCAATTCCCAATCGTCGGGCATGCCGTCGGCGTCCGCATCCCACGGCACGGTGATGACAACCGCGGCGTTGGTGGTGTCCGTGCCGTCATCGGCGGTGAAGGTCGTGTCGACATAGACGACGTCGCTGGTGCGGCTGCCTTGGCTCAGGGCGGTCACGTGCCAGGAGAACAAGCCGGTGTTGGCATCGAAGGTGGCCAGCTTGGATCCGCCGACCGGCAGGTTGGAAGCCGTCAGCGCCGTGGAGGGGCTGTCGTAGTCGATGGCGGCAACCGTGAAGGTCGAGGTCGCGCCCACGGGCATGACGTACGGGCTTTGGGGACTGAACTCGAGCACCGGCGGTTCATTGGCCGTGGCGCCGGAATATGCCAGTTCGATGGTGAAGGCCAGGGTGTTGGTGCCGACCAGTTCCACCTGCCGGGTCTGGGCCTGGTTGCGCATGTTGACGGTGTTCCAGGTGTTGGACATGTCCGTGGCGGCCGTATTGATGCTGCCGGCCGTCACCCCCACCTTGGTATGGACATTGAACAGACCGGGACGGATGGTGGCAAGGGTCAGGCTGGAGGTCCCCGCGCTTTCCTCCGTCAGGTTTCGCTGGCCGGTGCGCAACAGGGCGTCGAGGTCGGGCGAGAGGCCATTGCGGACGTAGAGCGTCTTGCCGGGCATGGAGTAGCTGACAGCGAACGTGTTGGTGCTCAGGCTCGCCAGCGAGACGGTCTTGACGATGCCCGCGTTGGAGAACGTGACGGAGTTGGCACTGGTGGAAGCCGCATATAGCGGATTTACCCGGTTGGTCGAGCCATCCCACCAGTCCTTGAGCGCGGACGTGCGGTAGGCCCCCACCCCGCCCCCGCTCACGTTGTCGGCGCCTTCGTCCTCGGTGCCGGAGTCGGGCATCGAGACGAAGTTGCCGATCATCTGGACGACGTTGGTGCCGGTCTTGAGCCAAGCCCCGACCATGCGGCCGCCGCTCCGTTCGAACAGCGCCATGACCGAGTTGTTGCGCAGGATGTATTCGTTTTCGCCGTCGAGATCGACGTCCGCGGCTTCCACCTCGGTGGCGGCGAGCGCGCGGCCGGCCCAGTCGTCCACTTCGGCATACAACGCCGCCATGCGGGTCTGGCCCTGCGCCTTCCAGGCAAAGCCTTGCAGGCCCATCCAATTGGTCGCTGGATAGATATAGTCGCCGAAGCTCCAGCGCGAGAGATTGCCGTTGTCCTCGTTGTGGAAGGCGGTCTCGAAGGTGGAAGCAAACAAGGCCTGCTGGGCCAAGCGCTTCACGTCGGCGTTGGCGATGGCCCGCACGATCTTCCACGCGTTGGAAAGAATGCCGTTGGTCATGGAGCCGTAGAGCGAGCCGGAGGGCAGGTTGGTGCCGATCCGCACCTCGAACAGTTTCGGCGCAAGGCCCTCGTGGCGGGCAGAGCCGTAGTACCAGTTGTCGTAGTCCTCGTTGCTGGCGTGGTGCACCCAGTCCTGGGACTGGATGGCGTTGGTGGCGGTCAAATCGCGGTTGACGATTTCCCCGCCAAGGGCTTCGTCGAGGGCGATGACCTTGATCCAGGGATGGTTGGCCATCCAGCGCAGGTTCACGTCGTAGGCGTCGGCGTTGGCGGTGGCGGAAAGATCTTCCCACATGTAGAAGATGGTGGAGATCTGGTCGGCTCCGGACCGCGCGCGCCGGTTGAAAAGCTGGCGCAGTTCCGTCGGCAGGCCGCCATCGTTATTCACGTAGCGGTAGTTGTTGGCGGCGGTGGCGATGACGAACGCGTCGATGGACGGCCAGGTCCCGCCATGTTCGAGCCACAGGCGG
>DMJA01000084.1 GCA_003451935.1 Verrucomicrobiota bacterium
ATCACGACGTCGGGCGAGAGCGCCGAAAACCCGCCGGCTCCGGGAGGAACAGCCACGGCGGCTATCTCGCCAAGCCGGGCAGGTTCGGCAGCGCGCCGCCCTGGAAGGGCTGGGGCATGGCGGGGCGGGCGGCTTGCCGCGGGAACAGGGCGCGGAATTCGCGGTTGGTGGCCAGGGGCTGGAAGCGCTGGTCGCGCATGATCGCCTCGCGCGCCCGGTCGCCCCCCAGCTCGATGGCGCGGCGCGCGGCGGCGACGGCATCCGCATCGCGCCGCACGAAGGCGTAGGCCGCGGCGAGATCGAGCCAGATGTCCAGGTTGCCGGTCTCGCGCCGGGTGTATTGCTCCAAGGCGTAGATCAGCGCGTCCACGCGCTGGTCCTGCGCAAAAAGACCGGCGAGCGCGAGCGTGTATTGCGGCGGCAGGTTCGAATCGGACAGCAGCCGCGAAGCCAGGTTCTGGTAGGCGCCCTGCATGCCGGACGCGCGGTAGATCGACACCAGCTCCAGGGCTTCGTCCGGGGTCAGCGCGCTGGTTTCGCGCTGCTTCTTCTCGATTTCCTGCCGCCGGTCCCCCATCCGGCGCGCGTTCTCGATCTGCCCGAGGAACCCCTTGGCGCTCTCGTTCTTGGGATCCGCCTCCGCGAAGCCCCGGATGAGCTTCTCGGCATCCGCGAAGCGCTGCATGTTCATGTACATCTGGGCGAGGCGGAAGTTCGCCTCCGGCGAGAGCGGATAGAGGTCGATGGACTGCCGGAAGGCGTATTCGGCCTCGTCGTACATGCGCCGGTAGTCGTAGATGCCCGCGATGGCGCTGCGCAGCTTCGAGAACGACTTGCGCGCGCAGATGTCGCGGCGGAACCCGGACTGGGCCAGCAGCCACTTCGTGTACCAGCCCCAGAACTTGTGATCGTTCTCCACCAGCTTGGGGTCCAGCCCCGGCAGCGGCTCCGAATTCAGCTTCAGCATGAGGCCGTGCGGCGACAGGTAGGGATACATCCAGCCGATCACATAGCTTTCCTCGACGTAGAAGTCGTGCTTGGCCTTGTTCTCCTTGAAGATCAGCTCGGCGAGGATGCCGTTGATGGTCATGACGCCGCCGACGCCCTGCACGCTGACCTTGCCGTTCTCGATCTTGATGTCGGCCCCGGCCTGGATGCGCCCGGCGTTCACGTCGTCCACGTACTTGCGGAACGCCTCGTTGCTGTCCTCCAGCGACGGGATGTAGATGGTGTCCCCGTAGAGGTCGCGCGTGATGTTCATGAACGTGTTGTCGGCCAGCGCGTTCTGGGTGATGAGATAGACGTCGGGGCGGACGTCGGCCGAATAGATCATGTAGGTCGGCACGAACCGCCCCGGATCGGTGCCCCCGTAGAAGATGGCGTTCGGCGTCATGGGCGGCGGATAGTCCGGCTCGGCCATGCCCAGCGCGTTGGTCAGCGCGCCCCACTCGCGGGCGAACTCCTCCTCGTCCGGGAACCAATATTGAAAGTCCTCCTTGATGCCTTTGATGCCCTCGAGCCCCCAGTTGCCGAACTGCCAGCCATAGGAATGGCCGTTCTGCTCCGCACCGCCGACGATCTCCAGCTGGTCCTTGTCAAAGGCGTTCTGCCACAGCAGGATGCCCGGCAGCAGCAGGCCCGCCAGCATCGCCGGCGCCAGCGCCCAGCGCCCCAGCATCCGCTCCAGCCACGCGGCCGAAAGCAAAATGCCATAGCCCAGCCACAGCGCATAGAGCGCGTGGCTCTGGATGAACTGCACGCGGCCGATGAAGAGGTTCTGGATGTCGAGCTGCGGATTCTGGAAGATCAGGAAAATCACGCTGACCGAGAAGAAGCCCACCACCGACGTGATCAGCCAGCGCTGCTGCGACACGCCCAGGTCGGAATCCAGCTGGACGCGCGAGGAGCCGAGCACCCACGCCAGCGCCACGGCCAGCGGCGGGCCGAACACCACGCCGAGATAAAGCGCCTTCCCCACGCCGGACAGATAGCCCGGCTGGCCCAGCGCCACGCCGCCGGATTTGAACACCGCCTTCAGGCTCATGACATCCACCCACAGCACCCCCAGCGCCACC
This sequence comes from Verrucomicrobiota bacterium, assembly GCA_003451935.1. Taxonomy (GTDB): domain Bacteria; phylum Verrucomicrobiota; class Kiritimatiellia; order CAIQIC01; family Lenti-01; genus Lenti-01. The sequence goes on from DMJA01000084.1 coordinate 2,076, forward strand.
GCGGCGAAGAAGCCCCAGATGACCAGTTTCGTCCCCAGCGCATATTTGGACAGGTCGGCGATTTGTTTCTTCAGGTAGAGGGCCAGCAGGGTGAAGAATCCCCATACCGCCAGCAGGAGCACGGGCCCGATCAACAGGCGATAGAGCTTTTCAAAACCCGCCCAGCCCGTCGCCGTCTCCAGCACGATCAGGCCCGACGAGACCAGCAACAGCCCCAGCGCCAGCGGGAAGGCGGAACGGCGCTTCCCGGCCAGCACGAGCCCCCACGAGCAGAACGGCAGGAAGCCCAGCACGGCCACCGGCAGCGAGAACTGGCTGCGCAAGTCCGACAGGTACGCGCCCAGTTGCTGGATGAACTTCTCGCTGAAGATGTCCGTCGGCACGATCGCCTCGTACTGCCCGCGCGTCACCGCGTGCATGAAGCCCTCCCACGTCCGCGGATAGCCCCAGTTCATCGGCGGATTCTGCTCGGACGCGAACGGCAGGTAGGCGTAGAACGCCACGCCCAGCTCCGCCAGCAGGATCGTCGCGCACACGGTCTTGCCGTGCGGCAGCACGAACGCCAGCGCGATCGGAATCGCCAGGAACAGGAGGTTATAGACCCAGAACGCCGTCGTCTCGGGCCCCTTGGACCATTTCCATGCCGAGGGATCGAACCCCGGTGCCAGCTTCTGCGCTTCCGAGGCGAACAGCCCCTGCCCCTTGGCCGCGAAAATGAACACGATGCCCACCAGCACCGCCGCGATCGCAAAATCGCGGAACAGGTTGGTGTCCTTCATCGCCACCGCCAGCGCCAGCGCCAGGCCCAGGAACAGCAGCGTCTGGTGGTTGGTCAGGCCCAGCCCGAACAGGAACGCGGCCAGGAACAGCAGCGTGTCGTTCTTGGGGCGGCACATCCACATGTAGATCAGCAGCAGGATCAACATCTGGAAGAATGCGTTGAGGCTGTACACCTCCACAATGACGCTCTGCGACCACAGCACCGGGCTGAACGCCAGCAGCAGCCCGCCCGAAATCCCGGCCACGAGGCACAGGAGGTTCTCGGTGCGGAACCCGATCTTGTCCGTCAGGGCCGGAATGCTCCGCAGGATGTCCGCGCCCGAGCGGCAGACCAGCAGCGCCAGGAGCGCGCACGCCCCCGCGCCCGCCGCCGCCGAGGACAGCCCCACCGACCAGGCCGGGTTGGGATGCCCGTTGTAGGTCACCCAGTGGAACACCCACTGGAAGAACCACGTCACCAGCGTCCAAATCGGATAGCCCGGCGGATGCGGCACGCCGAGATAGTCCGACGCCACCGCCAGCTCGCCGGAGTCTTCCAGCGTGAGCGTCGGCGCCAGCGTGAAGAAATAGACGGCGAAGGTCGCCAGCAGCACGACCCAGAACGCCCACCAGTCGATGCGCCGGAAGAACGCGCCGGTCGCGTTGTCCAGGAAGCCCGCCTGGGCCTGCGCCGCCAGTTTCTCGATTTGCTTTTCCGAAGCCTTCGTCAATGTCATCGGTTCACCCGCAGTCTTGGTTGATCGCCAGGGTCAGTCCGAAGACCGGCCCGCTTGCTCCAGCGCGGACAGCCGGGCCTCCAGGGCCTTGAGCTGTTCCTTGAGCCTGGGAATCCCCGCCACGTGCGCGAGGGACTTTCCAAACTCCATGCGCGGCACCGCCGGCGCGCCCAGATACATTTGTCCGCCCGGCAGGTCCTTCGACACGCCCGCCTGCGCGCCGACCACGGCGCCGTCGCCGACCGTCAGATGCCCGGCGAGACCCGCCTGCCCGGCGCAAATCACATGCCTGCCCAGCGTGGTGGTGCCGGCCATGCCCATCTGGGCGCACAGCACCGAATGCTCGCCAATGACGCAGTTGTGGGCGATCTGCACCAGGTTGTCCACCTTGGTGCCCTTCCCCACCCGCGTCTCGCCGAAGCGCGCGCGGTCCACCGTCGTGTTCGCGCCGATCTCGACATCGTCCTCCAGCGCCACGATGCCCGTCTGCGGGATCTTCGTGCGCACGCCCTGCGCATCCACCGCGTAGCCGAAGCCGTCGCTGCCGATCACCGCCCCGTTGTGCAGGATGACCCGGTCGCCCAGCACGCACCGCTCGCGCACGCTGGCGAACGGATAGAGCAGGCAGTCCTGGCCCAGCTTGGCTTCGCGGCCCACATAGGTCTGCGGATAGAGCGTCGTGCCGGCGCCGATCTCGGCCCCGGCCTCCACCACCGCGAAGGCGCCGACCGAAACATCCGCCCCCAGCTTCGCCTGCGGCGAAACCAGCGCCTGCGGATGCACGCCACGCGGCTGGACCACCGGCGGCGGCGCGAAGAATGCGCACGCCGCCGCGAACGCCGCGTCGGCATCCGCCACGCGCAACAGGGCGGGCCTGGGCGAAGGAACCGCCGCCTCCTTCGGCACGATCACCGCGGAAGCCCCGCTGGCCGCCACCTCGGGCAGATACTTCGGATTTCCCGCGAACGACACCTGCCCCGCCCCCGCCGCGCGCAGGTCCGCCACGCCGCGCAAGACAGTGCCGGGATCCCCCTCCAGCACCGCGCCCAGCTTCGCCGCCAGCTCGCCCGTCGTCAGCGTGAACACCGGCCGCCCTCCGCCTATTCCGCCACCGCAGGCTTGGCCCCGGCGTCCTTCAGCCGCGCGATCAGCTTCTCCGTCACGTCCAATTCCGGACGGGAATAGGCCACCATCGGCACCGCGTTCATCGTCATGCCGGACCGGTCAAGCACCAGGTCGTAGCCTTCCGCCTGCGCGAAATCGGCCACTTCCTGCGTCAACTCGTCCACGATGGCTTGGCGCACCTTCAACAACTGCTCCCGCATCTGCTTCATCTTGGTTTCCTGCGTGCGGCGCGCGCGCAGCTGGAACTCCTGCAGTTCCGTCAACTTGTCCTCGGCCTCGTCGCGCTTCTTCAGGCGCGCCTCTTCCGTCAGGACCGGGCTCTTGGCCGCCTCGCGCAGCTTGGCGACCTCCGCCTCCAGCGCGCGGCCTTCGGCCACGATCTTGTCCATCTCGTCCTGGACGCCCGCCTCCGCTTTCTTCAGCGCCGCTTCGGCCGCCTGGGTCTTGGGATGCGCGGTGAAGACCTTGTCGAGGTCCACGGTCGCGATCTTCAGTTCCGCCGCTCCACACGCCGCCGCCACAAAGGCCGCCGCCAGGCCCGCCATCCAAATTTTCCTCATGTCCATCTTCTTAACCCTTTCATTCAACCGATTCCGTCTTACTTTCCACCAGGCCCTTGCCCTTGGAAAGCCGATTTTCAGCCGATTTCCTTCTTCACCGCCGCCGCGACGGCGTCGCAGAGCCGGTTCGTCATCTCCTCCGTCGGCCCTTCGACCATCACGCGGCACATGTTCTGCGTGCCCGAATAGCGCACCAGCACGCGGCCATCCTGCCCCAGTTCCTTCTCCGCCGCCGCGATGGCGGCCAGCACGCCCGGCAATTCCTTCAGCGGCGGCCGTCGCGCCACATCCACGTTGACCAGTTTCTGCGGCGCGAGCTTCAGGATCGATGCCAGCGCGGAAACTTCCTGCCCCGTGCGGCGCATCACCGCCAGCAACTGCAGGCCGGAAACGATGCCGTCGCCCGTCGTGTGCTTGTCGAGGAAGATCATGTGCCCCGAGGATTCCGCCCCGAGGATTCCGCCCTTTTCCTTCATCATTTCCAGCACGTAGCGGTCGCCCACCGCGCTGCAGCCCAGCTCGATGCCCAGCTTGCGCATCGTCGCGTGCAGCCCGAAGTTGCTCATCACCGTGCCGACCGCGAGGTTGGCCTTCAGCTTCCCGCGTTCCTTCAGGTCCTTCGCGCAAATCGCCAGGATGTGGTCGCCCGAAAGCTCCACGCCGGTCTCGTCCACCACGATCAGGCGGTCGCCATCGCCGTCGAACGCCAGGCCGACGTCGGCGCGTTCGGCGAGCACCTGTTCGCGCAAGGCCTCGGTGTGCTGCGAGCCGCAGCGCGCGTTGATGTTGAGCCCGTTGGGCGTGCTGTGCAGCGTGGTCACATGCGCGCCCAGCCGCTCGAACACCGCCGGCGCGGCCTTGTAGGTCGCCCCGTTGCCGCAATCCAGCACGATGCGCATGCCCTTGAGATCCAGATCCTTCGGGAAGGTTCCGATGCAGAACGCGATGTAGCGTTCCAAGGCGTCCTCCACCCGGAACGACTTGCCGATGCCGCCCGCCGTCGGCAGCAGGCTCGCCAGCTTTCCGCCCGCCATCAATTTCTCGATCTCGGCCTCTTCCTCGTCCGGCAGCTTGTAGCCGTCGCACGAGAACAGCTTGATGCCGTTGTCCTGGAACGGATTGTGCGAAGCGGAAATCACGAAGCCCGCGTCCGCCTTCTGGTCGATCGTCAGCACCGCGATGCCCGGCGTGGGCAGCGTGCCCACCAGCAGCGCGTCGCCGCCCATCGAGCACAAGCCCGCGACCAGCGCGTTCTCGAGCATGTAGCCGCTCAGGCGCGTATCCTTGCCGATCACCACGCGCGGGCGCTTGCCGCCCTTGCGTTCCATCAGCACATGGGCCACCGCCCGGCCAAGGTTCACGGCCATCTCCACCATCATCGGCTCGCGGTTCGCGACCCCGCGCACGCCATCCGTCCCGAACAGTTTCTTCTCGCCCATTTTCGGCTCCTGATTCTGGCTATGCCGGCGAACCGGCGCTGTCCACGATTTTCTGCAACCACGCCGTGCCCGCCGCCTTGGCTTCCGCCGGCAGCCCCTGCACCCGCGCCAAATGGCTTTCTTCCTTCGCCGCGGCCCACGCGGCGAGGAACGCCGCCTTCTCCGCGCAGTCCACATCGCCGGCCGCCGCCAGGCGTTCCTGGGCCGCCGGCCATGCCGCGCAGAGCTTCTCGTGCTCCGCGCGCAGGTCCGCGCCCAGCGCCGCGCGGTCCTCCTTCGCGATCCGCTCCATCACGTCGCCGAGCCGTTTCAAGCGTTCCTTGCGGACCGACGCCAGCTGCTTCAGCGCGCCCTCGTGGCACGCTGCGCCGTGCGGCGTCTTCTTCAGCAGCGGACGGCGCACGTGCTCGTACCACGCCTGCAGCGCCGCGATGTTGCCGATGTAGATCGCGCAATTCCGCGCCACGCGCGCCACCGAGCGGTAGCCCGTTCCGTAGGGCTTCACGCCCGGCGCCGGGGCCTCCGGCACGACCAGCCGACCCGGCTCCAGCACGTCCTTGCGCGACACCAGCCCCGCCGCCTGCACCGTGCCGAACTCGATCCGCACCGGCCCCGCCAGCCCGCCCTGCCCGCCCAGGAAGATCGGGTTTTGGTCCAGCATCACCCCGCGCGGCACGTCGCCCAGCAGCGACGCCGTCGCCTTGTCGCCGTGCGGCGTGTAGTTGAAATGGATGAACGACGAGCCGATTTCGCTGTGCACCTTGCGGCTCTTGCCGCCCGACATCAGCGCGTCGCAGAAATTGATCAGGCTGCCGCCCACCACGAACGGGAAGAAGATCGTCTGCTTCAGGCCCACCGTGTGCGCCATTTCGGCGCCTTCCTCCAGGATCGTGCCCGGCCGCACCTGCGCCCCGCTGCCCATCGCCGCCCCGTCCAGAAAAACCGCCCCGCTGAAGTATCCGCCCTTGAGCTCGACCTTCTCCCCGAGCTGGCAGTCTTCCACCGTCGCCGGCGCCTCGCGCCCCAGCACGCAGCCCGGACCCATGCTCGTTGCCGCGCCGAACACCTTGCATCCGGCATGGATCACCACGCCTGGCGCGATGCGCGAAGCATCCACCTCGTCGCCGATATCCACCGACGCCGGCGCCGCGATCTTCACGCCGCGCTGGAGCAGCCTTTCTGCGTTTTTCATTTGCGCAACAACGCCCCCACCACCACCCCGACGCCCGCCGCGCCCAGAAGGGCAAAGGACGTCGGGACCGTCTTTTTCGCCGTAAACAGGTAAAGGCTGGTGTCGCCCTTCGTCAGGATCAGAACGACGATGAACGCCGCGAGGATCGCCAAACCCGAAATCATGGTTTTGCTCATATGTGCACACCTTTCGACATGGCCGCGCAGTATTCCACAAGGCGGAGGACTTTTCACGCCTTTTCCGCGCCGTTCAATCCGCCGCGTTCAATCTCCCACGGTGCGATCAAAATCCCGCTCAATCTTGACACATTTACACAATTGTGAAAATGTAAACACATGAATACCACCCAAGCCAAGGCCCGCGCCGACGTCCTGAAAGCCCTCGCCCACCCGACCCGCGTCCTGATCCTGGACGCCCTGAGCCATGGCGATCAATGCGTCAACGATCTCCGCCGGCTCGCCTCGACCACCCTCCCCACCATCTCGCGACATCTGGACAAGCTCAAAAAAGCGGGCATCGTCACCGAACGGCGCGCCGGCCCCCGGGTGATCCACCATCTGGCCTGTCCCTGCATGCTGCAGGCGCTGGAATGCACCTGCGGCGTTCTCCAGTCGGTCAAAAAACGCCACGGCGACAGCCTCTAGCCGGCCCCCGTGAACAAAGAATTCAAAATCCTTTTGGGTCTCCTGGCGGCCTTCCTCGGCCTCTACTTCCTGCCGATGGAGCACCTGCGCTTCCAAGGGGCGATCCTCGAAGCCCTGCATCTCGCCAAATGGTATGCCCGCGAACATGTTTTGCTCTGCCTCGTGCCGGCGTTTTTCATCGCGGGCGCCATCGGAGTGTTCGTCAGCCAGAACGCGGTGATGAAGTATTTTGGCCCGAAGGCGCCCAAGGCCCTTTCCTATGGCGTCGCCTCGGTCTCGGGCACGATCCTCGCGGTCTGTTCGTGCACCGTCTTGCCGCTGTTCGGCGGCATCTACATGCGTGGCGCGGGCCTCGGCCCGGCCATCGCCTTTCTCTACTCCGGCCCCGCCATCAACGTGCTGGCCATCGTGCTGACCGCCCGCGTCTTGGGATTCCAGCTCGGCCTGGCCCGCGCCGTGGGCGCCATCGTGTTCAGCGTGGTCATCGGTTTGCTGATGCATCTGATTTTCCTGAAGGAAGAGCGCGCCAAGGCCGCCAATCCGCAAGAAGTGTTCCTCGGCGACGACGATAAGGGCAATCGCCCGCTGTGGCAGGTCTCGCTCTACTTCCTCTCCATGGTCGGCATCCTGGTCTTCGCAAACTGGGCGCGGCCGCAGGACACCGCCGGCATCTGGTTCGCGATCTTCAAGGTCAAGTGGATCGTCACCGCGCTGTTCGCGGCCTTGATGGGCTTCTGCCTGTGGCGATTCTTCAAAGTCCGCTTCGCGTGGATCGCGATGGCGGCGACGCCTGCCACCGTGCTGGCGGTCGCCCTTCCGCAATACCCCGTGGCGGCGTTCGCGGCGGGCGCGGCCGGATTGGCGACGCTGACGTTCATCGGCGGCGCGGAATTGAAGGACTGGCGCGACCAGTCGTGGGGCTTCGCCAAGCAAATCCTCCCCCTCCTCTTCATGGGCGTGCTCGCCGCCGGGTTCTTCCTCGGCAGCCCCGACAGCGTGGACGCCGGCATCGTGCCGAACCTCTGGATCCAGGCGCTCGTCGGCGACTCCCCCCAAGCCCTGCTCTCCATCCTCGGTCGGCCCGAAGGCGACATCCCTGGCTGGCTGGCGACGATCTGGCCGCTGTGGACCAATTTGTTCGCTTCCGTCACCGGCGCCTTAATGTATTTCGCCACGCTGACCGAAGTGCCCATCCTGCGCGGCCTGCTCGACAGCGGCATGGGCCAAGGGCCCGCCCTCGCCCTCCTCCTCGCCGGCCCCGCCCTCTCCCTCCCAAACATGCTGGTCATCAACTCAATTCTGGGCCCGAAAAAAACGCTGACGTTCGTTGGCTTGGTCGTCGCCATGGCGACGGTCACCGGCATGATTTTCGGAGTCATTGTTCGATAAGCCAGAATCAAGGAATCGCCATCAAGAAAATCCAAATCCTCGGTACCGGCTGTCCCAAATGCAAATTGCTGTTCGCCAACGCCGAGGCGGCCGTGAAGTCCTCCGGTATCGAGGCGCAAATTGAGAAAGTCGAGAAGATCGCCGAGATCATGAAGTTCGGCGTGATGTCCACCCCCGCCCTGGTCGTGGATGGACAGGTCAAAAGCGTCGGCAAGGCATTAAGCCCCGACGAAATCCGGCAGCATCTGGCCTGAACGGGGCGCCGCGATGACCAACGGCGTCGGCATTCCCATCCTCCCGTGCTGCCCCGAAAGCAGCGGAAACGATTTGCACTCCCTGCCGGTCGTGCTGGGCGTCATCTGCGCGGCATACGCCGCCACCCAATGGATGCGAGCAAGGAAAGGAAAAACCAAAATGAAATGGAAGAACGGAGCCATCGTCGCCGCCCTGCTGCTGGCCTTGGCGGCCGTGTTCGCCCTCAAGTCAAAACAGCCTGCACCGGCGGAACCACCCCCTCCGGCAGGATCCATTGCATCCGTTGCCGAGGCGGCCGCTTCCCTTCCCCGCCTCGTGGATCTCGGCGCGGACAAGTGCATTCCCTGCAAGATGATGGCCCCCA
>DMJA01000234.1 GCA_003451935.1 Verrucomicrobiota bacterium
TACTACGACTACTACCAGCCCGAAGCGTACATCCCCCAGACCGACACCTACATCGAGAAGGACGCGAGCATCAACGAGGAGATCGAGCGCCTGCGGCTCGCGGCGACGGACGCGCTGATCAACCGCGAAGACGTGATCATCGTGGCGTCGGTCTCGTGCATCTATGGATTGGGCTCGCCCGAGGACTACCGCGACATGTTGATCGCCCTGCGCGTCGGCGCGGAATCCTCGCGCGAGGAGATCATGCGCAAGCTGGTGGATGTGCAATACACCCGAAACGACGTGGCGGCGCTCCCGGGCACCTTCCGCGCGCGGGGGGATGTCCTTGACGTCTTCCCGTCCTACAGCAAGGACGGCGTTCGGATCGAATTCTTCGGCGACCGCATCGAAAGCCTCCGCCGAATCGATCCGCTGACGGGCAAGACGCTCCAGACCTTCGACCACACGGCGATTTCGCCGGCGAAGCATTTCGTGATGCCCGCCGAAAAGCTGCTGCCCGCCAGCGAGCGGATCCGCGCGGAGATGGAAGCGCGCGTGGCGGAACTGGAGGGGCAGAACAAGCTGCTCGAAGCCCAGCGCCTGCGCATGCGCGTGACCTTCGATCTGGAAATGATCCGCGAAGTGGGCTATTGCAGCGGCATCGAAAACTATTCGGGTCCGCTTTCCGGGCGCGAGCGGGGATCGCGGCCCTATACGCTGATCGACTTCTTCCCAAAGGAATTCCTGACGATCGTCGACGAGTCGCACGTGTCGCTGTCGCAGATCCGCGGCATGTTCAACGGCGACCAGGCCCGCAAGCGCACGCTGGTGGAGCACGGCTTCCGCCTGCCGTCCGCGCTCGACAACCGCCCCATGAATTTCGACGAGTTCATGTCCGTGACCGGGCCCATGCTGTTCACCTCGGCCACGCCGGGAGCCTTGGAGGCCAGCCTCGCCGGCGAACCCGTGCGCCAGGTCATCCGCCCGACGGGCATCCTCGATCCCCTCGTCGAGGTGCGCCCGCTGAAGAACCAGGTGGACGACCTGATCGAGGAAGTCCGGACATGCGCCGAGCGCAAGGACCGCGTGCTGGTCACCACGCTGACGAAGAAGACCGCCGAAGATCTTTCCGCTTATCTGCAAAACATCGGCATCCGCTCGAAATACCTCCATTCCGACATCACGGCGCTGGACCGCGTGGCGATTTTGCGCGGCCTGCGCAAGGCGGATTTCGACTGCCTGATCGGCATCAACCTCCTGCGCGAGGGGCTCGACCTGCCCGAAGTCGCCCTCGTCGCCGTCCTCGACGCGGACAAGGAGGGGTTCCTGCGCAGCGAGACCTCGCTGATCCAGACGGCCGGCCGCGCCGCTCGCCATCTGCAGGGCCGCGTGATCCTCTATGCGGACCAGGTGACCGATTCGATGAAACGCATGATCGAGTTGACGCAAGGGCGGCGGCGGGTCCAAGAGGCCTACAACCTCGCCAACGGCCTCACCCCGACCAAGATCGAGAAGGCCATCCGGGACGACCTCGCGCAGGAAGAGAAGGCCCGCGAGACCGAGGAATATGTCGTGCGCGAAGCGGGCGAGGACTACGACGTGGTGCGCGCCATCGCCGAGATGGAGCGCGAGATGGCCGAGGCGGCCGAGGCGATGGAGTTCGAGCGCGCGGCGCTGCTGCGCGACCAGATCTTTGAGTTGAAACGGGCGGAAAACCCCTTCAAGGGAACCGTGCAGGAAAAAAAGCGCAAGCCGGTGGCGTACCATCCGGGCAAGGGCCGCCCCGGCGGCTGGAGGAAAAAGCAATGACCGAAGACCTTTTGCCGCTGGAACAAGAGCCCGAGGTGCGCGGACTGATTGAGCGCGCGCTGGCGGAAGATGTCGGCCCCGGCGATGCGACGACCCTCGCGCTGGTGGATGCCGGATCCCGGGCCGCGGCGCGGATCGTGGCGCGCCACGAACTGGTGGTGGCGGGCGGCCGCGTTGCCGCCGCGGTTTTTGGCCTGGCGGATTCCCGCCTGCGGGCCGAATGCCTCGTCGCCGACGGGGAATCCGCCAAGGCCGGGGATGCCGTCTTGCGCGTGGAAGGTCCCGCGCGCGCCCTGCTGACCGCCGAGCGAACCGCGCTGAACCTGTTCCAGCGCATGACGGGCATCGCCACCGCCACCGAATGCCTCGTGCGGATCGTCTCCGACTACGGGACGTTGATCCTCGACACGCGCAAGACCGTGCCCGGCCTGCGCCGCCTCGACAAATATGCCGTCAAATGCGGCGGCGGCACCAACCACCGCATCGGCCTGCACGACGCCATCCTGATCAAGGACAACCATCTCGCGTTCTGGCGACAGAAGAACCGCGGCACGCTGGCCGATGCCGTGCGCGTTGCGCGGAAAGCCTATCCGGAGCTCAAGATCGAGATCGAGGTGGATACGCTCGACCAGCTGCGCGAGGCCCTCCCCGGAAAACCGGATTGGGTGCTGCTGGACAACATGTCGCCGGCGACCGTCGCCGAAGCCGTGGCGATCTGCGGCGGCGCCTGCAAGACCGAGGCGTCCGGCGGCATCACCAAGGAAAACGTGCGGGAATACGCCCGGGCCGGGGTCACGGCCATCTCGATCGGGGCGCTCACGCATTCCGTCCAAGCGGCGGACTTGTCGCTGGAGTTTGAATGATAAAACTAAAGAAAATCCTTTCCGGCGGACAGACGGGCGCCGACCAGGGCGCGCTGAGCGCCTGCCTGCTGCGCGGCTTTCCGTATGGGGGATGGATCCCCAAGGGGCGGCGATCGGAAAAGGGGAAGGTGCCCGCCAAATACCGCGCCCTGAAGGAGCACCGGTCCCGGCACTATCCGCCGCGCACGGAGCGCAACGTGAAGATTTCGGACTGCACGGTGATCTTCACCTACGGGAAACCCGATGGCGGGTCGCTGCTGACGATCGACTTCGCCAGGAAACATGGCAAGCCCTGCCTCCAAGCCGATTTGAATCGTCCGCGCGATCAAGTGGTGTCGCAGATCGTCCGCTGGCTGAAGCGGGTCCGGCCGAGGCGCGGCATCCTGAATGTGGCGGGATCGCGGCGCAGCAAGGCCCCCGGAATCCATCTGGCGGTCCGCCGGGCGATGGGCGACGTTTTGAAGCAGGCCGCCCCGCTGTGATCTCCTTCGGCTATCCACGCCGCTGGCTGGCGGAGACGGGCTCCACGAACGACGTGGCCCGGGAGTGGGCGCTCGCCGGCGCGCCGGATGGCGCGGTGGTGGTGGCCGCGCGCCAAACGAGCGGCCGCGGCCGGCGCGAGCGGAAATGGGACTCGCCGGCGGATGCCGGGCTGTACGCCTCGTTCATCCTTCGGCCCGATTGGCCGGCGGCCCGGGCTCCGGATCTGGCCATCCTGGCCGGCATGGCGGCGTTCCACGCCTTGGAAAAGGCCGGGGTGGGGGATCTGCGCGTGAAGTGGCCCAACGACCTCCTGGCCCATGGCAAGAAGATCTGCGGCGTGCTGGTCGAGCCGCGCCTCGGCGCGGGCCGCATCGAGTTCGCCGTGGCGGGCATCGGCATCAACGTGGGGCAGGGTCCGGACGGGTTTCCGCCGGAATTGCGCGCGACGGCGACGTCGTGCCGCAACGAGGGCGTCGCGATTTCCGTGGACCGGATGTCGGAGGGGCTGATAGAATCCTTTCCCGTGGTCCGACAGATGCCCTTCGCCGCGCTCCGCGCCGAATGGCTGGCGGCGGGCGCGAAGGAGGAGGAGCCGGAGCTATGAATATCCTGGCGATCAACATCGGCAATTCCCGCACGGCGGCGGGCTGGTTTTCCAAAGGCAAGATCCGGCGCGCGGTCCGTCTCGACGAGGTCACGCCCGTCATCCTCGAAGCCGTCGCAAACGACGAGACGCCCGACGGCATCTGCCTGTGTTCCGTGGCCCCCCGGCGCAACAAGGCGTGGGCGCAGCTGGTGAAGAAAACGTTCCCCAAGGTTCCCTCGCTCTGGGTGGATTCCAATCTGGATTTCGGCATGGGCGTGGATCTGAAGCGTCCCGACCAGACCGGAAACGACCGTTTCGCCAATGCGGTCGCCGGGGCGGAACTGTGCGGCGTGCCGTGCATCGTGTGCGATTTCGGAACGGCGACGACCTTCAATCTGGTCCTTCCGAAGCGCGGATTTTCGGGCGGGGTGATCGCCCCGGGCTATGGAATGTGGTTTGCGGCCATGAGCGGCAGCACGGCACAACTGCCCAAGCTGAAGCCCGGCGGCATCCGGCGGACTACCGGCCGCAACACGGAGGAAGCCATGCGCCTTTCCGCCCGCTGGGGCTATCGCGGCATGGTGACGGAAATCCTCTGGCAGCTTTCCAAGGCCTGCGGGAAAAAGAATCCGCATGTGTGCGCAACCGGTGGCTACGCCAAGCAGGTCCTGGCCGATGCCGGGTTGAAGATTCCGGTCCTTCCCGACCTGACGCTCCACGGCATCGCCCGCATCTATGAGCTGAATGCGGACGGATGAGGGAATCTTGCCTCGGGCCGGGGGCGGAGGTAGGATGCGCGGCGTATGAAGCATGTGACTCCATTGACGGTGCGGCCCTACGAATGCGACTCGTATGGGCACGTGAACCATGCCGTCTATGTGAATTATCTGGAGCATGCGCGGATGCAGTTCCTTCATGCGCTGGGCTTCGACTACAAGGGACTGGTCGCGGCCGGGTTTTTCACGGTCATTTCGCGGCTCGACATCTCGTACCGGTCGCCGGCGTTTGCCGATGACGAATTGGCGATTGAAACCGAGCCGGCGGAGATGCGGCGGGTGAGCGGCCTGTTCCACCAAGTGATCCGGCGCGGGGAGGCGGTGATTGCCCAGGCGGACATCCACTGGTGCGTGGTGGATGGGAACGGGCGGCCGGCCCGGCCGCCGGAGGCATACGATTTGCGGAGGCTGGCGCCATGAAACACCAGTTGCGGCGGCTTGCAAAGGGATTGGCGCGGCCCCAGGCGGCTTCGGAGGCGATCCAGCGGCGCTTGATGGCCCAGGATTGGTGGGCGGCCGGATTCCAAGTCGGAATCTACCGTTCGACGGCGAACGAGCCTTGTACGGATGCCTTGCTGGCCGACTTGCTGGCGCGCCGGGCGCGGGTGGCGGTGCCGGTGCGGCGGGGCGCGGAGTATGGCTGGGGCTGGGTGGATGAGAACACCCGCTGGCAAAAAGGCGCACACGGGATTCCGGAGCCGGCGGAAACCGAACCGGCAGATGCCCGGGATTTGCGCGTGGTCGTGGTGCCCGGCGTGGCATTTGACGCCCAAGGCGGACGGCTGGGCCATGGCCAGGGCCACTTCGACCGTTTGCTGGCGCGAAGCGGGGCCTTGTTGGTAGGATTGTGTTTTGAGAACCGCCTTGTGGAGACGGTTCCCGTGGAACCCCACGATGTCCGCATGGACATGGTGGCGACGGAAAAGCGGATGTTCTACACGCCGACGGCGGAAACGAAACTGGAACGGCTGACTGGGGGAGGGGCGAAATGAAGATCCTGATGGTAGGGGACATCGTGGGCGGGCCGGGGCGGATGGCCATGGCGCGCGTGGCCACGCGCTACAAGGCGGAGGGCCGGGCGGACGTCGTCGTCGCCAATGCCGAAAACAGCGCCGCGGGCCGGGGCATCACTTCCGCGCTGGCCGAAGAGCTGTTTGCGGGCGGCGCGGATGCGCTGACCATGGGCGACCATGTCTGGGACCAGAAGGAGTCGATGGCCTTCTTCGACCGGGACGACCGCGTGGTCCGGGCGCTGAACCTGCCGCCCGGCTGTCCGGGCCGGGGCGTGGCCACCCTCCAGACGAAAGAGGGCCCGTTGACGATCATCCAGCTCATGGGCCGCACCTTCATGAACGCCACCGCCGATTGTCCGTTCCGGACCATGGACGCATGGCTCAAGAAGCACGGCGCGCAGAGCAAGATGATCCTCGTGGATATCCATGCCGAAGCCACCAGTGAAAAGGTCGCGCTGGGCAAGTTCCTCGATGGGCGCGTGTCGGCGGTCCTCGGCACGCATACGCACATCCAGACGGCGGACGAGGCCATCACGGCCAAGGGCACGGCCTACATGACCGATCTAGGCATGACCGGCCCGTGCGATTCCGTCATCGGCCGCACCACGGACGCCATCTTGGAGCGCTTCATCACCGGCATGCCGACCAAGTTCGAAATCGCCAGCGGGGATGTGCGCCTGCATGGTGCGTTGCTGACGATTGACCCGGCCACGGGCAAGGCGCTGAAAATCAAGCGCGTTGAGGAAATCCTGTCGAAACCTTCCTGATGAAGCGGATCCTGGTCATCAAGCTGAGTTCGCTGGGCGATATCGCCCATGCCCTGCCGGCGGTGCGCGCGCTGAAGGAACGGACGGGGGCGGCCATCGATTGGGTGGTCCAACCCGAATATGCCGAGCTGCTGGCGTGCTGTCCCGACGTGGAGGGCATCCTCCCGTTTCCACGGAAAGATTTCGTTCGGGGATTCCTTCCGTTCCTGCGCGCGCTGCGGCGCAAACGATACGACGCCATTGTGGATTTGCAGGGGTTGATGAAAAGCGCAATCGTGGCGCGCTTCGCCCGCGGCAAGCGCCGCTTCGGCCCGGCGTGGGCGAGGGAGGGGGCGCATCGGTTTTATGATGCACAACCCGCGCGAACCACCGGCCCCCGGCGCCATGCCGTCGAGGAGCTGATGGCCGTGGCGGACCTGGTGGCGGCCGGTGGAGGTGTTCCGCCGGAACCGCGGCTGGATTTTCCCGAGGCGGAACACGACGGCAGCCCCGGCCCACACGTGGCTCTTGCCCCCTTTTCGCGCTGGAACACCAAGAATTGGCCCCTTGAAAATTTCGCGGCGCTGGGGCGGCGCTTGGCCAGCGAAATGGGATGCCAGATCCGTATCGTGGGCGGCCCCGGGGACATGGCCCAGGGGGAAGCCCTGGCGCGGCAGATCGGCGAGGGAGCGCGGAACTTGTGCGGAAAAACCGATTTGCCGGGGCTATGCTCGTTGTTGAAAGGGATGGATCTGCTGGTGACGGTGGATTCCGGCCCGATGCATTGGGCCGACGCCATGGGCGTGCCGCTGGTGGCCGTGTTCGGCGCGACGGATCCGGCACGGACGGGACCCTATCGCCAACACGACCATGTCGTGGCGAAGGGCGGGCTTTCCTGCCGTCCCTGCCATTCCCGCACCTGCGCCCGGGGCGATCTGGCCTGCTTGCGGACGTTGGAGGTGGAAGCGGTGCTGCAGGCCGCCTTGGCTCGTCTGTGAATTGGTGGCGCCGCCTTGGCCGGGCCGTTGTTCCTGCAGAATGCGCAACGTCGCAAGGGGACTCCCGAATTGACTTGCCCCGTCCGGGGGGGCTAAAAGAAACAGGAATTCCACGAACAGGAGCGGGACGATGAACGGGTTGCTTTCAGGCAAGGTGCTGGTGACGGGCGGGAGCGGTTTTCTGGGGATCAATTTGATCCGGCATCTGCTCGCCAAGGGCGCGGCGGACATCCGGTCGCTGGATCTTGGGGAATTCGATTATCCCGAGAAGGACCGCGTAGAGGCGGTCCAGGGCGACATCCGCGATGCGGCGGCGGTGGCGAAGGCGATGACCGGCGTGAAATACGTTGTCCACACGGCGGCGGCCCTGCCCCTCTATTCGGCGGAGGACATCCACACCACGGACGTGGTGGGGACGCGCGTCCTGCTGGAGGCTGCCCGCAAGGCGGGCGTGGAGCGGTTCGTGATGATTTCCAGCACGGCGGTTTATGGCATCCCGGACCACCATCCGCTGCTGGAGACCGACGAGATGATCGGGGTGGGGCCCTACGGGCGCGCCAAAATCGAGGCGGAAGCGGAATGCCTGAAGGCGCGGGCCGCGGGATTGTGCGTGCCGATCCTCCGCCCCAAGTCGTTCATCGGCCCGGAGCGGCTGGGGGTGTTCGCGATGCTGTATGACTGGGCCTACACGGGGCATGGCTTCCCAATGATCGGCAACGGCAGGAACCGCTACCAGCTGCTGGACGTGGAGGACCTGTGCGAAGCGATCTGGCTGACGATGACGCTGGACGCGGCAAAGGTGAACGACACGTTCAACATCGGCGCGAAGGAATACACCACGATGGGCGAGGACTATCAGGCGGTGCTGGACGATGCGGGCCACGGCAAGAAGATCCGCGGGTTCCCGGCGGCGCCGATGATCTGGACGTTGCGCTTTCTGGAAATGTTGAAGCTCTCGCCGCTGTACAAATGGGTCTATGAAACCGCCAGCAAGGACTCGTTCGTGGGCATCGGGAAGGCGGAAAAGGTGCTGGGCTTCACGCCCAAGTACTCGAACAAAGAGGCCCTGGTGCGGAACTACCGCTGGTACGTGGCGCACGTGGACCAGTTCAAGAACGCGAGCGGGGTTTCGCACCGCGTGCCGTGGAAGCAGGGCATCCTCTCGCTGGCCAAGCACTTCTTCTAGGCATGAAGGGCCGGGAGCCAGGCAAGGTCGAGTTGCGCTGTCCCGCTTGCGGCCGCGATTCGTGGCTGTTGCGCAAGCCAACCTACGAGGGGTTCACCAAAACAGGGGAAGCGCTGACCTGCGCGCTGTGCGGACACGAATTCGCGTCGGAGGCGGAAATTCCGTTCAAGGACAGCCGCAAGCCGCAGGTGTTTTCGGAAGACGACCGGCCGCGGCCCGTGAAGGTGTTCCGCGAGGACGAGAAGGGGCGGATGTGCCGCTATTGCGCGGAATACGTGGTGAATCCGTTTTTGCAGCGCTGCGGGCTGCACCACTGCGAGGTGCAGGCGACGGATACCTGTCCGCATTTCAAGCCCAAGCCGCCGCCGAAGGAAAACGCGGGAACCGGGGAGCCGAATCCGTTCCGCCTGTAGGACGTTTTCCATGGCGTGGAAAATATGTTTCCACGGTGTGGAAAAAACGGCGCCGGCCACTCAACCCGCGGCCGGAAGAAGGGGAATCAGTAGCCGCCGCCGGCGGCGCCGAAGGGCAGGGTGGGGCCGCTCTCCCACGGCTGGCTCATGTTCCAAGGCAGATCGGATTCGGCGCCTGTGGAAGCGCAACCCGCACCGGCGAGGGTGATCCCCGCGACGGCGAGGAGGGAAAGCCAACGGCAAAACCGGATCACGGCCAGATGGACGGAAGCGCGGAGTAGTGGCTGATTTCGGCGATCTGGAGCCCGACCACCGCCAACAGGCAAATCAGGGCCACCAGCATCATGGCGGAGAGTCCGTTAGAAGAGAACATTGTCGCCCTCCTTCACGGTTTCCTTCTGGAATTCCGGAAGGACCTCGGCGATGGTCACGTCATCCCGGACGGCGCTGAGGCGGATCTTGCCGATCATGTTGTCGTCGCGGTGGACAATCATTTCGGCGGTGGGCTGGGCGCCTTGGTTCGAGCCGATGTCGATCACGACGAAATTCCAGTCGGCGTTGGCATAGACGATCTTGGCCTTGGTGCCGAGCGGCATGGTGACGGTGGAGGGATTCAGTTCGCCTTCGCACTTCTTGAGCTGGGCGTCGAGGCTGTTCCGTTCCTCTTCGACCTGGGCGAGGTTGTCC
>DMJA01000052.1 GCA_003451935.1 Verrucomicrobiota bacterium
ACAAAGATGATGGAGTCGCGGAAGACAACGGGGCGTTCGCTGCGGCCGGCGATGCGGGAGTCGTCGGCGGTGATGTTCTTCGGCTGGTCGCCGTTCCAGATGAAGATGTCGGAGCGGGTCGCGCCGGGGGTGGCGCCTTCGGTGGCGTTGTAGCCCTGCCAGGCGACGAGTCCGGTTTCGCCGATAGAGGGGAGGCGGGCGTTGCTTTGGGGATCGGAAAGGGTCCGGAGAGAGAATTCGCGAGCCGGGGCCGCCACGGCGCATAGCAAAAGCCAGACAAGCACAAGGGCTGTCTGGCATTGGGCGGAGGGCAGGCGGCGGCGAATCATGGAGATCAGGTGGCCTGGCTGACGGGTTTGGAGGAGTTCTTTTGCTGCTCCTTTTCACGGCGTTCGCGTTCGGCGGCGGCGGCGGCTTCCTGTTCGGCGCGGATGCGCTCGCGTTCGGCGGCGGCCGCGATGGAGCCGGGGGTCGGGATGCCTTCGTCGCCCAAGGGCCATTCGGGCCCCCAGCGGTGATCGGGGCTCCAATAGCCGCCGGAGGGGTTGTCCTTCTCGCGGTAGGCGAATTCCCACGGGAGCTCGCCGGCGAGGGAGAAGGATTTCTGCATGGCGATGTCGCGTCCGGCGCGCTCGATGGTCTTGAGGATGGCGTTGTTTTTGATGCGGTCGTATTCAATGCGCACGACCACCAGGACCTGGTCTTGGAGGACCTGGAGGCTATCGATCAATTTGACATATTCGACCGACCACCAGGTGTCGTTCATGGGGCCCCAGGGCATCTGCTTGATATAGCCGCCGAACTTGTCGTGGAACGTGATGCGGGCCAGGGAGGCCATGTCTTTCGTGATGGTGTGGACTTGCCCGGCCCCGCGCGGATTGGCGCTGACCAGCATCATCTCGGTTTTTCCCGTGTCGCCAGACATTTCGCCCTTGATGATGACGGTCTGGAGGATGTTGCGGAGGTTGGGGGGGGCTAGTTCCTTGGGGTCGGGGAAGACGATGGCGTAATGGAGGGGGGCATCCACGATGCGCTGGGCCAGTGGCATGATGCCGCCGTTGAGCAGGTCGTAGAGGAGGGCCATATGGGCTTCGGCCTTGTCCTGTTCGCAAAAGACGATGATGTCGCGGCCGAGGAGGTTGATGAACGCGTTGCCGGTGAGCCAAAGGGCGGAATCGATCTCTTCGCGGAAGAAGCCGGTGGAATGGAAGCCGAGGCGCTTGCTTTTGGGGTCGGGGAAGCCGCCGACGGCATAGATGGCCGCATCCATGATCTCGTTGTTGGCGCCCTTGCGGTAGGTGACGATCATGGCGGAGACATTGCCGAGCTTGAGATTGGAATCGGTGGCCATGCCGAGGTCCACGACGGTTTTCAAGCGCTCGACCAGTTCGGGGTTGTCGCCGAAGAGGGAGAGGAGGTAGTTGTCGGATAGGACCTCATCGGCGGGTTGGCCTTCGACGGTCTCGCCGGACTCGAGCAAATAGCGCAGGTGCTTGAATCCCCCATAGGCCGTATGGAAAACCCCATAGGCCCGCCAGCCGACATACGCGCCGGAGACCAGCGCAACCAGCAGGCAGAAGGCCAAGCTCCGCAAGAAAATTCGCTTCATGATATGGATTCCATCCTTTTCAGATATTCCACTTCAATGTATGTGCAAACGTTATTCCGCACAAGGGCAAAAGCGGACAATTCGCGGACAATTTGGCATTGCAAAAGCGGGGTTCTCGGCCCTCTTTGGCCGCGAAAATCTTTTCCAGGTGTAGCGTTTTTGCGTTGAGATGCGTGGGTGGCAGGGGTATGCTGTTTTTCAGAGTTGGAACGGCCGCGTTTCTTCCGTCTGTCTGGTTTGGCGTGGGCGAAGAAAGAGGGGCGAGGAGCATGCCGATGAAATCGAATTTTTTTTCCTGGCGCGCGGCGAGGCGGGCGGTGGCTGGCCTTTGTCTGGCGGGGGGGCTTTGGCCGGCGGTTTCGTCCGGCGAGGCCATGCTGCAGTTCTTCAATGCGAGCTGGAATGAAATTGCCGAAAAGGTGCCGGAGCTGGCGGAGGCTGGCTACTCGAGCATCTGGCTGCCGCCTCCGGCGAAGGCCAACGGCGGCTATTCCGTGGGCTACGACCTGTTCGATCCGTTCGACCTAGGCAGCCGCGACCAGCGCGGCACCATTTCCACGCGCTATGGCACCCAGGCGGACCTGCACAATCTGGTCGAGCTGTGCCACCGCTTCGGCATCCGGGTCTATTTCGACAACATCATGAACCACCGCGCCTACGACGTGCCGGGGTACGATGAAACCACGCCGGTGGATGTTTTCCCCGGCATGACGGCAGAGGATTTCCACCTGCGCACCACGTCCGACGGCTTCTACCGCAAGTGGGACAACACCCGCGATTGGCAGGACGCGTGGCAGGTGATGCATCTGGGGCTCTCGGACCTGCTGGATATCGCCCACGAGACGCCCAACCAGAACTTCGGCCCGACCGAAGGCAGCTGGAACGCCAAGCCGTCCATCGTGCGCCATCCGGACAACCCCGAGTTCTACGACTGGCATCCGACGCTGGGGTGGGTCGGGTTCAACAGCACGTCGATCACGGCACAGGTGATCGCGGACAATCCCGACTTCTACAAGGAAGACGTCGGCGCCTACCTGTGCCGCAACGCGCGCTGGATGATGGAAACCACCAAGGCCGACGGGTTCCGCCTCGATGCCGTCAAGCACGTGCCGGATTATTTCTTCGGCGCCTTCGGCGACGACGGCAGCGATGCCGGCTATCTGGGCCAGGTGCAGTGGCAGTTCAACAAGACGCATGGCTACAGCGATCCAAACCATCGCGACAGCAACTTCAACGCGGAAGTCCCGCGCGACGACGCGCTGCTGTTTGGCGAGCATCTCGGGCAGCCGCCGGGATACGACGGCTATGTCTCCGCCGGCATGCGGCTGGTGGACAACGACCTGCGCAACCAGCTCAACTGGCGCTTCAGCGCCGGCGATTTGGCGGGCTACGACAACGCGGGCGCGGGAGGCTTCTCCCCCTACGTGGGTGTCATGCATGCCCAGAGCCACGACAACGACTACGTGGATCGTAAGGAGCTCCAGCACGCCTACTATTATCTTCGGCTGGGGATCGGCCTGCTCTACACCGATGGCAACCGCCACGCGGAAACCCTCTCCGGCAGCGGAGGCGCCTTCCCGCGATGGGCCAGCACCGCGTTTTTGGGCCAGTGGGGCCAGACCCATATTCCCGAACTGCTCAAGATCCACGAAAACGGCGCGCGCTATACCCACCACGGAATGGGCACGCACTGGGACGGCGCGGTGATTGCCTGGGAGCGCGGCGGTACGTTCCCGTACAACACGTTCCTGACGGTGTTCAATTCGAAATGGGCGGATTGGCGCACCATCCCGACCCAGGGCACCTTCCCGGACGGCGCCTATCTCTACAACTACGTCCAAACCTACCAGTGCTACTATACGAATAGCGGCCCGGCCGCGGATTACGCCTTTGCCTGGGAGTTAGGCCAAGGAAGAGTGAACCACCCCCCCAACAGCTATTCGGTGTGGGGCTACAAGAATCCCGATCCGAGCAGCCTGTGGCCCGGCGGCGTGGTTTCGATCTACGACGACGGCCAATTGGCCGACACCATTTCCGTGGACCGCAAGGACGGGCCCGACGGCGATGCCGAGTTCAATCCGAACAACTACGGCAATCGGGGGTACCCCGATGGCTCCACGCCGGCCCCCTACACCTATCGCCAGCAGGTTCCGCGCATCACCAAGGGCACCAACGTGCTCTTTACCGCCCGCGTGGATGGCTCGGCCGACAACGTCCTGATGCGCCTCGACGGCGGGATGGACTTGAATGGAACAACCAACGTGTCCGTTGACTTGCGAGACTATCCGCCGGCCTTGTCCCATGACATGGTTCTCGGCTTCGAGCAGCCCTCATTTGTCAAGCGCATCTGGGCCGAGAAGTTTGCGGCAGCGGATTCGGTCCGGAACCAGATCGGGTCGGCTGGAGCGGAGACCTACTGCGCAACGGTGGGCGTGGCGGGTTTCACCATCAACCAATCCACCGCCAGCAACGACTGGGACGGCACGACGACGGTGTCGTGGATTTATCACGATCCGCAAGGAACCCAGGACCGGACCAATTGCATGGGCTGCGCCCAATTCTGGCCGCCATTGACCAACGCGGCCGACCAGATGCTCTATATCAACATCAAGACGCCAAAGGTCACCGGAAACCGCGTGTTTTTGTATTACACCGCGAACGGTGCTGCGTATCCGGAAGGGGCGGGCGGGGGCGGCGGCAACAGTTCGACACGAGTGATCGAAGCCTCCTGGTCGGGACAGACGGCCGACAGCAACGACTGGTGGGAAGTCGTGGTGCCGGCGATGCCGGCCGGCACGGTCTTCCGCTACAAGATCGGTTCAGCCCGCCAGCAGGGGTATGATGGCAATGGATGGGACGTCGTCTGGCCGAGCAACAGCGTGGCGGTGTCCCGAAAGAAGCTCATGCTGGGCGAGTGGAACGCCAATCCCCAGAACCTGAAGACGAAGTCGTACCACAAGCACAACGACTACAACAGCTGGACGACCAACGGGCTGGCCGACGGCTTCCACCTGCTGACGGCTCGGGCATTCCTCGGGCGAGCCGACGGCGCGCCGGTCTTCAACACCTTCCGCCAGACGTTCTATATGGATACGGAAACGCCGCGGGGCTACATCCAGTATCCAGCGACGAACGAAACGTCGATCAGCGGCAGCGAGTACGGGTTCATCGTCCGGACCGACCCGAGCGTACGCGAGGTCTGGGTGCACATCACCGATTCCAGCATGGCCAACGACGGCGTTGGCAACGGCAATGCCACGAACGGCGAGGTGGCCTGGATGGCGGCGTCTTCGATAGGTGCGTGGGACCAAGCCATGGCCGAGGATACGGCCTATCCGAAGATCTGGCGCTTCAACTACTCCCGCCTGCCGGCGGGCGGGAGCAATGCCACCATCCGCGTCCGCCTGCGCGAATGGTCGAGCACGGCCAGCACCAACTGGTCCAAGACCAGCCCGACCAACGACAATGCGGCGGCCGGGCATTACACGGAGATTGTCCGCAACCTGTACACCTGGGGCGTGCCGGAGGAGTTTTTCTTCGACTGGCCCGATGCGGACGGCGCGATGGTCGAGGCGGGTTGGCAACTGCGCATTAAATACACCGCCAGCATGGCGGCCGGCCTTTCGGACCAGCAGATTTTCGACCGTGTGAAGGTCTATGTGAACTCCTCCGCCAACGGCTCTACTGAACGCGGAGAGCTGGTCGATCCCACCCTGTTGCACTTCGCCCACGAATGGAACTGGGGAAGCGCGGGTGAAGGGTTGAATATCCTGAAATTCGACATGCCGAACGTCTACAACGGGCAAGATGGCTGGCTGTACGGGGTGCGCGTGGAATACACCAACGGCATCTATGACAAGGCCGCCGTGCGCCTGGTGCAGCACCGCGGGCCGCTGTTGCCGACGCTGATCATCACCACGCCGCCGGAGACGGACAGCGACGGCGCGAAATACGTCATTCAGATGGCCGACCTGCCGGCCGCGGTTCTGGCCGCCAATCCGGCTTTGCGGCAGACGCCCATCGTGGTGCTGACCGACGCCAATGCGACCAATCTGGCCATCCAGTTCAACAGCCCGCAGGATTACGTCGGCAACGTGGTCCTCGACAACGTGGCCACCAACGGGGACAGCCTGACTTGGAACTTCATCTGGACCGTCACCAACGCCGGGGCCTACCGGTTCACGGCCACGGTGTGGGCCGACATCGCCGGCACCGAGTTGAGCTCCTCCTCCAACTCCGCCACGCGCAATGCCACCGTCCAGTTCCGTGAACTGGTTTCCACGACCAACGCGGCCGACGCGGATTGGGACGACGACGGCATGGTGAACACCAACGAGGTCTCGGCCTGCCCGCTGCCGGCCACCGCCGCCGAATACTGGACGCAGACCGATGTGTTCAACTACTTCTCCCGCGGCAAGACCAAGGACAACAGCCCCGACACCGATGGCGACGGCCTGCCGGACGGACTCGAGCTGGGCTGCCGCTGGCCCGCGGACGGGACCGACGTGGGCACCGATACGGACGGCGACGGCTTCAAGAACTTCCTCCCCGACCTGGATCCGCCATTCTACAACACGCTGGACAGCATCGGAACCGTGAAGGACGTCGATGGAGCTGGCACCGGCGCCGACCGCACCAAGCGGGTGCAGGGCTCGGCCACGGATCCGACGAATCCCGACAGCGATTACGACGGCCTGCCCGACGGCATCGAAGACGCCAACCGCAACGGGTGGGTGGACGGCGACGGCGCCAGCCTGCCGACCGATTGGGATCCCTTCCTGGCGCGCAACTGGCCGGATGGCATCATCAACAGCGGCGAAACCTGGCTGGAAACGTCTCCGGGCCTCGCCGACAGCGACGGCGACGGCCTCAGCGACGGCTATGGCGAAGACAAAAATTTTGATGGGCTTGTCGCGGGCGACACCGATGCAGACCGGGTCTGGGATGGTGGCGAGACGTGGATGGAAACCGATCCGCTGAATCCCGATACCGACGGCGACGGCCTGCCCGACGGCTGGGAAGTCCGCTACGGCCTCGATCCGCTGGATCCCACCGGCGCCAATGGCGCCGATGGCAACCCCGACGGGGACACCTATCTCGACGTGGAACTCGTCGAACAGCCCTACGTCAACCTTCTGGAATATCAGAACGGCACCAATCCGATGGAGCCGGATTCCATCGCGGATCCGGGCGGCGAGGGCGCCATCGTCGTCGGGCAGGGCCCCGTCCTCGGCACCGTGAACGGCACGGACTACTACCGCGAGTTCATGGACTGGACGCTGGACGACTTGATCGCGCTGGACAACTACAACCAGGGCGGCAATTCCTCCGACATCTATCGCCGCGGCGACGGGTTCGACAGCTCCCGCGACATGGTGGCGTTTTATTTCCACGACGGCGGCGCGGCCGACGGCAAGCTCTATTTCCGCGTGGACTTCGACGACCTGAAGGCCAGCGCCGAGCAGAGCGCCCTGAACATCTATGTCGCCATCAACTTCGGCACCTACGGGGTGGGCGGCGAACTGAACCTGCCCGACCAGGTCAACGCCGGCAGCCGCATGCTGTGGAACGCCTGCGTCGGCGTGTACGACGGCGGCAGCGGCGTGTTCTATAAGGATACCCTCCCGGGCAACAACACGACCGACATCGACGGCAATCTGGCCGCGGCCGGCGTCGTGTCCGTCAATGGCGTCTTCCAAGGGGCCTATTTCAATTCCGACCTTGACGCCGTGGCGTGGAGCATCGACCGCGCAGCGCTGGTGGCGGCGGGCTGGAACGGGGATCCAGACGTCCTGAAGTTCCAGGTCTATACCACCAGCGATTTCACGGGCGACGACGGCGGCAGCGGCGACAAGGGAGGCCTGAACGACTTCACCGACACCATCGGCGACGACTGGCTATGCTCCGACTACTATCAGGACTACAACTATATCGCCGCCAATGGCTATTACCAGTGGTGCCTCGGCCGCACCGCCGGTGGCTACGTGTTCAACAACATGGGCCAGCACGCCAAGGTGGCCCTGCTCGCGCACGGCAACCAGGCCGTCGAGCCCGGCGTCACCATCCAGAACATCGTGGACAACGGCAGTGGCGCGGGCTATCAGCGCCCCGTCAAGATCCACAACATCTATTCGAACGCGGCGCTCAACCTGCATATCACGCCGACGCTGGCCATGGCGTTGGAGTGGGCCAAGGTGGGCACCGAGCAGACGTGGTATTCCGGTCCGGGTCTGAACGAGCAGATCCGCGCCGGCGTGGCGGCGGGCACCTTCCGTCTGCTCGGCAGCACGTTCTCCGACCACATCCTGAAGTACTTCGATGCGGCCTACAACCTCGCCAACGTGCAATCCGCCACCGATATCCTGAACGAGATCTACGGGGGCTCGCCCGCGAGCGGCGTGGTGTCCACCAACGTGTTCTGGATTCCCGAACGCGTGGCGGACGTGGAGACCCTCAAGCAGGTCAAGACGAACCTTGGCTTCCGGGCGACGATCCTCGACCAGACGCCGCATTTGCTGGAGTGGTACGGGCGTGAAGAATCCCTGGCCGACAACGCCTACAGGATCAACCGCCTGTGGCTCGAACATGGC
>DMJA01000175.1 GCA_003451935.1 Verrucomicrobiota bacterium
CGAGAAGCGCCTGCCCCAGGACGGACGCATCAGCCTGCGCGTGAAGGGCGAGGAGATCGACGTGCGCGTTTCCACCATGCCCACGGTCTATGGAGAAAGCGTGAGCCTGCGCCTCCTGATGCGCTCCAGCGGCATGTACGGCATGGACAAGCTCGGGCTTTTCAAGGACGACGAGGAAATCCTCAACCACCTGATCCGCCGCCCGCACGGCATCCTGCTCGTCACCGGACCCACCGGCTCCGGCAAATCCACCAGCCTCTACGCCTGGCTCCACACCATCAATTCCGTGGACAAACGGATCCTGACGGTCGAGGACCCGATTGAATACGAGATGGCCGGCATCAACCAGATCCAGATGAAGCCCGAAATCGGCCTGACCTTCGCCGTGGGCCTGCGGCATATCCTGCGGCAGGATCCCGACGTGATCATGGTTGGCGAAATCCGCGACCAGGAGACGGCCGACATCGCGATCCGCGCCGCCCTGACGGGCCACCTGGTGTTCAGCACGCTGCACACGAACGATTCCGCCGGCGGGATCACGCGGCTCGTGGACATGGGCATCGAGCCCTTCCTGGTCTCCAGTTCGGTGGAGGCGCTCGTCGCCCAGCGCCTCGTCCGCCGCCTGTGCCCCCGTTGCCGGCGGCCGTGGAACGTGGACATGGCGTTTTTGGAGACCATAGGCTTTCCGATTTCCAAGCTTCTGTCGGGCACGATCTGCGAGCCGGTGGGATGCGAGGATTGCCGCGGCACCGGATACAGCGGCCGCACCGGCATCTACGAGATTCTCGTCATCACCGACGCCATCCGGCAGATGATCGTCGAGCGCCAGTCCGCCGCGGACATCAAGATGAATGCGCTCGAACATGGCATGCGCACCCTGCGGATGGACGGTTGGCGCAAGGTGTTGGCCGGCACGACCACCTTGGAGGAAGTGCTCCGGGTCACGTCGGAGGACGAAGCCTAGCCCGGCGCAAGCCGCGCGGACGCGTGAAGCGATGACGCAATTCCGTTACATCGCCAAGAGCCGGACCGGCGATCGGCAGGAGGGGGTCCTCGAAGCCGCCGACAAGCGTGCGCTGCTGTCGCAGCTCGGCCGCATGGGCCTCGTTCCCATTTCCGTGGCGGATGAGCAGGGCCCCGCCCAGGCGCCTGCCCCCAAGCCGTCCGCCAAGCCGAAGGCCGGCGCGAAACCGGCGGCCAAGTCGGCGGGCCCGGCCATGGCGGCGGCCCGGTCCCCTGCGGAGTCCCCGCCCCGGAAATGGTTCCGCTTCGAAAAAAGCCTGCGGGCCCGATCCCACCTGAAGGTGGGGGAGCTGCTGCTGTTCACCAGCGAGCTGTCCGACCTGCTGGCGTCGGGCATGACGCTGGGCTCGGCGCTGCACGCGCTGGCCCAGCGCGAGACCGGCAAGGCGCAGGACGCCATCGTGACGGACCTGCGCGATGAAATCGTTTCAGGCGCAAGCCTGTCCGCCGCGCTGTCCAAATGGCCGGCCAGTTTTCCGGCGCTCTATGTCAGCATGGTGAAGGCCGGCGAGGCCAGCGGGCAGCTGTCGGGCGTGCTCGAACGGCTGGTGAAGCACTATGAGCGCGTGCAGGCCGCCCGGGAAAAGGTCGGCATGGCCCTCGTCTATCCGCTGATCGTGATGCTGGTCGGCATTGCCGCGCTGATCTTCATGATGATCTTCGTGGTGCCGCGCTTTTCCGCCATGTTCGAGGAGCTGGGCGGCACCCTTCCGTTGCCGACGCGGATCCTCATCGGCATGAGCAAGGGGCTGTTGAAGTATGGCTGGGCCATCGCGATCGGCGGGTTTTTCGGCGTCGCGGCGCTTCGCCGCCTGTTGCGGACGCCCGCGGGAATCGAGTGGAAGGACCGCTTCCTGCTGCGCATGCCCGTGGTCGGCAACATCGTCCGCGCCAACGCGTTCGCGAATTTCGCCCATACCCTCGGCACGCTGCTGGCCAACGGCGTGCAGGTCCTGCAGGCGCTCGCCATCGTGGAGCATACCGTTGACAATTCCGTCATCGCCCAGGCCATCCATGGAGCCAAGGATCGCGTCACCGACGGCTCGACCATCTCGCGCCCCCTTTCGCAGGACGGCGTGTTCCCCCGCCTGCTCACCGACATGCTGGCCATCGGCGAGGAGTCCGGCGACCTGGCCTCCGCGCTCGAGCACATCGGCCGCCGCTACGACAACGAGCTCGACCGCGCCGTCAAGCTCTTCACCACCATTCTGGAGCCCCTCATGATGCTGCTGATCGCCGTGGCGGTCGGGTTCATGGCCATCAGCATGCTGCTGGCCGTGTTCGAATTGACCAGCGGGCTCAACGCCTGAACGGACAGGGCCCAGCCGCGGCAGAGGGACCGGAGAGGCGCATGCGAATGGCCAGGCAGAAGAATCTGAGGTTGCCCTACTACGTGGCCAACCTCCTGCGGTTTTCCCTTCCGGACGGCATCTGGCGGGCGCGGCGGGAACAAATCCTCGGCCGCCTCCGCGACCGCGATGCGGAGGCCGTCCTGGACCGCGTCCATTACTACAACAAAATCGCCGAGCGCTTTGCGCTGGATCCCGCCCGGCCCGTCTTCCGGTTTTCGTTCCTCCGGGGTCCGCGGAACTACTACATGGATTTGCACGAATACCTGCGGTATTTCGATCCCCGCCTGAAGGTGCACTTCCTGTTCGGCGACATCGCCACCGTGCCGGAGGTCCCGACCATCGTCAAGGCGCGGCCGCTCGTTCCCGGCAACGCCAATTCCGTCCTCTTCAATCTCAACAAGATCCGCCACTATGTTTTTGCGAAGGACGGCTTGGATTTCGAACAGAAGATCGACAAGCTCGTGTGGCGCGGCAACGCCAAGCAGGAAAACCGGAAGCAGTTCCTGGCCCGGTTCTACGGCCACGAACGCTGCGACGTCGGGCATGCCCACCGGAAGAATCGGAACAGCCCCTGGACCCGGGGATATCTGGGCATTTCCGGCCAGTTGAAATACAAGTTCATCCTCTCCCTCGAAGGCAACGATGTCGCCTCCAACCTGAAGTGGATCATGTCCTCGAATTCCCTGTGTTTCATGGCCCGGCCGCAACGGGAAACCTGGTTCATGGAGGGGCGCCTGGCCCCCGGTTTCCACTATGTCCTCTTGAAGGACGACTTCTCGGATTTGGAAGAGCAGATGGACCATTATTTGTCCTGCCCGGACGAAGCCAGGGAAATCATCCGCAATGCCAACCGCCATGTGGACCAGTTCCGGGACCGGGAACTGGAGCGGCTGGTGTCCCTGCTGGTGCTGGAGAAATATTTCGAAATGTCGGGGCAGGTGCCGGGCGCGGGCAAGGGAATGGAACGGGAAGGCCGCGGATGAGGCCAGACCCGCAGCCGGCGCTGGATTCGCCGCGGTTCTGCCGTGCCTTGGACGATGCGGGCTGGCAATGGATGGAAGGCCGCGCGCGCGGTTTGCTCTCCGGCTCACCCGTCACCCTTCCGCATTGTTGGAATGCCGCCGGGGAATACCTCCCCGGCGTTTTGCCCCGGCGCGGGTGGGCGACCTATCAGCTCGATTTCGATTTGCCGGAATGGGATGGCCAACGGGAATGGCGGTTGCGTTGCGGCGGCTTCTACGGCGTGGGCCAGGCGTGGCTCAACGGACAATCCATCGGCCGATTCAACGGCGACTACCTGGGCTTCGATCTGGAGGCGACGGGTGCGTTGCAGGCGGGGCCAAACCGCATCGTCATTCAGGTGTGCAATCGGTATGCGCGAAATATCCTTCCGGGAATTCCGGATCCGGATTTCCATCTGTACGGCGGGCTGGGGGGCGGCATGCATCTGGCCGCCCTGCCGCGGGTTCGCCTGTCCCGCGACGATGGCCCAATGACCATGGATGAGACCCATCCCGGCGACGTCTGCGTCGAAATCGGAATGGCGAACCGCGGCGGATCCTGTGCCGGCACCTCCGTGCAAATCGCCATCCGCGACCCCGCTGGCCGCGTGGTGGCCGAATCGCAGTCCGTGGAGGTCGCTCTTTCGCCAGACGAAACCGCCCGTCGGGAAATCCGCTGCACCATTCCTGGCGCGCAATTATGGAGTCCGGAAAATCCGGTCCTTTATGCCGTCGAAGCCACCTTGCGGCAGGGCGGGCGCGTGTTGGACCGGTTGTCGTGGAATTTCGGCCTGCGCACGGCGCGGTTCGACCGCGAGCAGGGATTCACGCTCAATGGGCGGCCGTTCGTGCTGCGCGGCGTGAACCGGCATGAAAACGTGCCGGGCCTCGGCTTCGCCCTGCCGCGCGCGCTGCACGAAGCGGACGCGCGCCAGATCAAAGCCCTGGGGCTCAATTTCGTCCGCCTCTCGCACTATCCGCAGTCCCCGGCGTTTTTGGACGCCTGCGACCGGCTGGGCATCCTGGTCTATGCGGAACTCTGCTCGTGGAAGAAAATCCGCGGCGGCGGCTGGCTCGCCGCCGCTGAATCGCAGCTGGAACGGATGATCCGCCGCGACCGGCACCATCCGTCCCTCATTCTCTGGGGCCTCGGCAATGAAGGCCGCGACCGCAAGGTCTTCCTGCGCCTGATGGAATTGGCCCGCACGCTGGATCCGTCCCGGCCCACCATCTATGCCGAAAACCACGCCTACCGCGCCCGCCGCAAAAAGACGGCCGGCCTGACCGACGTGTGGGGCCTCAATTACGAATTCGACGCGCTGGATTTCGCGAGGTCGTCGGCGCCCTCGGGATGCGTCGTGGTTTCCGAATGCGCCAACCTGCCCTACGCCCGCCGCGGACATTGGCCGGCGGAAGCGCAGCAGCTCCAGCTGATCCGCGATGCCGTTCAACGCGTGGAAGGCGCCGGTCCCGGCGCCGCGGGTTGGGCGCTCTGGGGCTTCGCCGACTACGCCACGCCCCGGCGCCAGCGCTGGTTCCGCGAGTGCGGCGTCGTGGATGGCTGGCGCGTCCCGAAGATGGCGGCCGACTGGCTCCAGGCCCGCTATGGCGCGGCCCCCTTTTTGAGCGTCCGCGGCGATTGGTCATTCGCCGCCGGGCCGCGCCGCCGCCTGTATTTCGTGACCAACTGCACCGAAATCAAAATCCTTCGCGCGGAAGGCTCCAGCGAAACGCGAGCAACGCCAGTGCCGGATTTGTATGAAATCGATCTAGACTTCGACGGCGGGCCGATCCGGTTCGTGGGCAACGGAGCCGAAGCGACTCTGTTGCCGTGGGGCGAGCCAGCCAGATTTTCCGTGCGGACCGAAACCATGGCGTCCAATTTGTTCCGGTGTTGGCTTCAAGTCGCCGATGAGCACGGCGCGCCGGTGCAAGGTTTCGAAGGCGACGCGCGGATCCGGTTGCCGGCCGGGGCGCGGGGCTCGCTGGTTGGCAGCGAGAGAGCGCCGGTGCATGCGGGCGCGGCGGCCTGGACTGTCGAGACGGCGCGCCCTGCGGAAAAAATCGCGATGGAATGCGCCGTGGATGGTTTTCCGGCGCAAACGATTTTCCTGGGGGGGGCGCCATGATTCCGCGCGTGGCGCATCTGCACACCAACCCGGATTGGGGCGGGGGGGAAAACCAGTTGCTGGCGCTGGCGCTCCGAATGCACGCGCGCGGGATATTCACCGTGCTGGCCACCCCGGTCGACGGGGAACTCGCCCGCCGCGCGCGGCAAGCGGGCGTGCGGGTGATCGGCTTGGCAAAGGGCGCGCCCGCCCGCCGCCAGTTGTTGCTGGATTTGCAGGAGTTTAATCTGACTCATCTGCATGCGCATGACTCGGGTTCCACCTCCCTGGGCATTTGGCTCAAGCGCCGCTTGCGGGTGCCGCTGGTCTTGACCCGGCGGATCGCGTCGCCGCTGCGGCGCAATCCGCTTTCGCGCTGGAAATATTCCCCGCGCCGCCTGGATGGCGTCATCGCCATCTCCGGAACCGTCCGCGACGTGATGGTCCGCAGCGGCTATCCCGCCGGGCGCATCCGCCTCGCCCCGTCCGGCGTGGATGTCGCGGCCCTGGGCCGAATTCCCCTGGAACCGGGATTCCGCGCGCCGTACGGAACGGATTTTCTCGTGGGCGGCCTGGGCCGGCTGGCCCACAAGAAAAACTGGATGCTGATGGTGCGCGCAGCGGAAATCCTGTTGCGCGAGCCGCTGCCCATCCAATGGGTGGTCGCCGGGGACGGTCCGGACCGCGTCGAACTGGAAAAGGCGATCCAGCAGGCAGGGCTGGCGGACCGCTTCCACCTGCTGGGCTTCCGCGCCGACGCGACGCACCTGTTGCGTCAATTCGATCTGCTTTGCTTCCCGTCCCGCATGGAGGGTGCTTCGGTGACCGTCCGCGAGGCGATGGCGATGGGCGTGCCCGTTGTTGCCGCCGATGCCCCGGGTGTCGTCGAGTCACTGGCTGGCCATGGCTGGATCGTGGGCAGCGGCGATCCCCAGGCGATGGCGAATGCCGTCCGCGCCGCACTGCAGGATTCCGCCGCCCGCCGGGCCCATGCCGAAGGCGCCCGCACCTATGCGCAGACGCACTACGATTTTGAACACATGGTGGAGGCCACCTTGGCCGCCTACGCCTCGATGGAATCCGTGCGATGAGACTGTTCGACACGCATGCGCATTTCGACAGCTTCGCGGCAGAGGGGACTGTTGTGGAGGTGCTGGAGCGCGCGGCGGTCGCGGGCGTGGCGCGGATGTGCGCCGTCGGCAGTTCGGAGGTCTCGAACGAACTGGTCGTCCGGCTCGCGCAGGAGCATCCCGAATCACTCGTGGCCGCCGTCGGCTACGACCGCGATCAAACCGGCAAGCCGCACGGCTTGAACAAG
Source organism: Verrucomicrobiota bacterium (assembly GCA_003451935.1). Taxonomy (GTDB): domain Bacteria; phylum Verrucomicrobiota; class Kiritimatiellia; order CAIQIC01; family Lenti-01; genus Lenti-01. Next base: position 6,803 of record DMJA01000175.1, read on the forward strand.
CTCGCGGAGTTGGCGAAACAGCCTCGTGTCGTGGCGGTGGGGGAGATCGGCCTCGATTACTACTATTCGGCGGAAACCGCTCCCGCCCAGCGCGCGCTGTTCGGCCAGATGCTGGAGTTCGCGGCGGAACGCCGATTGCCCGTCTTGGTCCACAGCCGCTTTGCGGACGACGACACGATCGAGATGCTCGGCGAGTTTTCCACAGCGTGGAAACATACGGTTTCAGACCCCCATGGCCTTGCGCCATGGGTGAATGAGGTTGGACCTGGTTCACCTGTCCCGCAAGGGGACAGGGGTCCAGGAAGAAAAGTTTTCCACAGTGTGGAAAACTTTTTTCCATTGTGTGGAAAAATCGCGAAAACTTTTTCCATTGTGTGGAAAACCTTTTTGGGGCTAGGGCGCATCGTGGTCCTTGAGCCAGCGGGTGACGTGGTCGAGGTCCTTGTCGCCGCGTCCGGAAAGGCAGACGAGGATGTTTTGTTCCTTCGGACGCTTCTTCGCTTCGCGGAGGGCGGCGGCGAGGGCATGGGAGCTTTCGAGGGCGGGGATGATGCCTTCGTACTTGCAGAGGAGCTGGAAGGCGGCAACGGCTTCGCGGTCGGTGACGCCTTCGTAGCGGACGCGCTTCAAATCGTGGAGCAGGGCGTGTTCGGGGCCGACGCCGGGATAGTCGAGGCCGGCGGAGATGGACCAGGCCTCGTGGATTTGGCCTTCGTCGCTTTGGAGCAGGTAGGTCAGGGCGCCATGGAGTTCGCCGGGCGAGCCGCCGCAGAGCGAGGCCGCGTGGCGCAGCGTGTCGAGGCCGTCGCCGGCGGCTTCCGCGCCAATCATTTCGCAGGGGTCGTCAAGGAAGGGATAGAACAGGCCCATGGCGTTGGAGCCGCCCCCGACGCAGGCGACGAGCAGGTCGGGGAGTTGGCCGCATTTTTCCAGAAACTGCGCGCGGGCTTCGTCGCCGATGACGCGCTGGAAGTCGCGGACCATTTCAGGATAGGGGTGGGGGCCGGAGACGGTGCCGATGACGTAGAAGGTGTCCTCGCTGGCGCCGGACCAGTAGCGAAGGGCTTCGTTCATCGCGTCCTTGAGCGTGGAGGTGCCGGAGGTGACGGGGATGACCTGCGCGCCGAGCAGCTCCATGCGGCGGACGTTGGGCGCTTGGCGCCGGATGTCATCGGCGCCCATGAAGACCTTGCACTCGAAGCCGAAGCGGGCGGCGATGGTGGCGGTGGCGACGCCATGCTGGCCCGCGCCGGTTTCGGCGATGACGCGCTTTTTCCCCATGCGACGGGCGAGGATACCCTGGCCGACGACGTTGTTGATCTTGTGCGCGCCGGTGTGCGTGCAATCCTCGCGCTTGAGCCAGATGCGCGCGCCGCCGGCGTGGCCGGAGAGTCGCTCGGCGAAATCGAGCGGCGTGGGGCGTCCGGCATAGTCGCGCAGCATCGCGCGGAATTCCGCCAGGAATACGGGATCGTTCTTGGCTTGCTTCCACACGGCCTCGACGTCGAGCAGGGCGGACATGAGGGTTTCGCCGACGAAGCGTCCGCCGTAGGGGCCGAAGTGGCCGGTGGAATCAGGATATTGGCCGATGAATTTATTCATGGGGGAGGATGGAAGGAGGAGGATTAGTAAGTGAGGAAGAATGTTCAATATTCAATATCCAATCTTCAATGCTCAAGGAGTTGAAGATTGAAAATTGATTATTGAATATTGAACATTGAATTCGGCAGGGACGGGTCATTGCTTCACCGTAATTTTTTCATCCGGCCATGCGCCTCGCGCAGCAGCGCTTCGGTGGTGGGCCAGTCGATGCAGGCGTCGGTGATGGATTGCCGCGGATTCAGCTTCGACGGATCGGAATCCATTGGCTGGGCGCCGCCTTCGAGGTGGCTTTCGAGCATGAAGCCGCGGATGGAACGGTTGCCGGCTTCAATCTGGGAAAGGATGTCTTGCAGGACGGGGCCTTGGCGCTCGGGTTTTTTCCCGGAGTTGCCGTGGGAACAATCCACGACGATGTTTTGCGGCAGGTGGGCTGCGCGCAGGGCCTGTTCGCAGGCGGCGACGCTGTCGGCGTCGTAGTTGGGCTTTTTGCCGCCGCGGAGGACAACGTGGGGGTACGAATTCCCGGTGGTGCTGAAAACGGCCGGAAGGCCGTCCTCGGTGACGCCAAGGAAGTGGTGCGGGCCCATGGCCGAGCGCACGCCGTTGATGGCGGCGTCGAGGGTGCCGTCGGTGCCGTTCTTGAAACCGATGGGGGTGGAGATGCCGCTGGCGATTTCGCGGTGCGTCTGCGCCTCGGCGGTGCGCGCGCCGATGACGTTCCAGGAAATGAGATCGCCGATGTACTGCGGCATGAGGGTGTCGAGCAGTTCCGTCCCTGCCGGCAGGCCGATTTCGGCGATGCGGAACAGGAAATGCCGCGCCATGCGGATGCCTTCCTCGATATGGAAGGTATCGTTCATGTAGGGGTCGTTGATGAGTCCCTTCCAGCCGATGGACGACCGCGGCTTCTCGAAATAGACGCGCATGACCACGAAGATGGAATCGGCGATTTCATCGGAAAGGACTTTGAGCTTTTGCGCGTATTCCGCGGCGGCGTCAAGGTTGTGGATGGAGCAAGGGCCCACCACGGCGAAGAGGCGTGGATCGTCGCCATCGAGGATGTGTTCGAGGGCCTCGCGTCCGCGCGAAACCGTCGCGACGGCGGCGGCCGTGAGGGGGATGGCCGCCTTCATTTCGCGCGGGGTGGCCAGCGGGACGACGGATTCAATGTTGATGTTTTCGAGGCGGGGATGGCTCACGACGGGGTTCCTTTCCACGAAAAGGTCCGGGGGGGCGGGGGAAGTTCGGCCGCTGTGCGGAGAAAGGCCCGGACGGCGGCTTCATCCTTGACGCCCGGAGAGGTTTCGACGCCGGAACTGGCGTCGAAGCCTGCCGCTCGGCTGTCGCGCACGGCGGCGGCCAGATTC
>DMJA01000287.1 GCA_003451935.1 Verrucomicrobiota bacterium
CATCTGGTGCTGGCCCACGTCCGTCACCATGATCGCCTTGCCGCCCGTCAACTGGTTCAGGGCGTCGATGACCTGCGGCGGATGCAGTCCGCCCTTCTTGGGATAGCCCATGGGCCACTTCTTCTTGAAGCCCTCGATGCGCTTGAGCCATTCGGCGGTGTCGCCGCGCTTCACCAGCGGCAGCAGGTCCTGCAGCACGGCCTTGGCGTCGCCGCGGCAACGGATGTCGGGCTTGACCAGCTTGCCGAACTCCGCCGCGTCGATGTCGATGTGGATTTTCACGGCATTCTTGCAGAACTCGCTCGGCACGCCGAGGATCCGGTCGTCGAGGCGCGCGCCAATGGAAATCATCAGGTCGCACTCCACCACCGCGCGGTTCGCATAGGCCGTGCCGTGCATGCCCAGCCCTTCGAGGCTCAGCTTGTGCGAATCCGGGAAGACGCCCTTGCCCAGCAGCGTGGTCGCCACGGGCGCCTGCAGCGTCTCCGCCAGTTGCCGCAGTTCCTCCTCCGCATGCGACAACACCGCGCCGTGGCCTGCAATGATCACCGGCCGCTGGCTCTTCGCCAGCGCGGCGGCGATCTGCTGGATCGTTTCGGACGTGTAGCCCTTGGGTTCCGGCTTGTAGCCGGGCAGGTTCATCTCCGCTTCGAGCCCCACCGTGCAGGCTTCCGTGCCGACGTCCTTGGGCACGTCGATCAGCACCGGCCCCGGGCGCCCTGTCGTGGCGATGTGGTAGGCCTCTTTCACGATGCGGGGAATGTCGTTGGCGCTCCGCAGAAGATAGCTGTGTTTCACGATGGGCATCGTCAGGTTGAACACGTCCGCCTCCTGGAAGGCGTCCTTGCCCAGCATGCCGCGCACGCTTTGGCCGGTGATGACGATCATCGGCACCGAATCCATGTAGGCCGTCATGATGCCCGTCACGGTGTTGGTCGCGCCCGGTCCGCTCGTCACCAGCACGGCCGCCGGTTTGCCCGTCGCCCGTGCGTAGCCGTCCGCCTCGTGCGCCGCGCCCTGTTCGTGCCGTACCAGCACGAACTTCATCTTCCGCCGCACCTTGTACAGCGCATCGAACAGCGGAATCGCCGATCCGCCCGGCAGCCCGAACATGATCTCGATTCCGATCTTTTCCAGGCTCTGGATCAGCGCCTCGGCACCATTCATCTGGTTTTCACTCATTGTTCGCCTCCAAAATTGAAAATATTCAAACTTGATATGAAAATACCCATTTCCACATCTCTTGCAACAAAAATATCGGCTTTTGAATCACTTTCTGCTAGTTTTTGACGTTCAGAATGCAAATTAGTGGTTTTTTGACGACAAAATCGGCCCTTTGAGGTGTTTGTGATCGGTTTTTGACCTTCCCAGCGTCCCGTCACGGTCTCTTCGACAGGACAGAGGGTGCCGGCCCCTTTTCTCCGCATCGGACCCGAGGGCCCTATTCCTCGCGGAAGACCACGCCGAGGCGTTCGAGCATGGCCCCTTCGGCCAGGGCCAGCGCGGAGCACTGCTGGTTGTAGTCCATCAACGCCCGGATCGCGTCGTTTCGCGCGCGGGTCAGGTCGCGCTGGAGCTGCAAGACCACGAAGCTGGTGCTTTTGCCGTTTTCCAGTTTCCGCTGTTCCGCCGCCAGCGCCTGTTCGGCGTAGGTCCGGGCTTCCTTCGTGGCCTGCACCCGCTCAAAGCCCGTCGCCACCGCCGCCGCCGCGTCGTCCACTTCGACCAGCGCCGTTTCTTCGAGTTGGCGCAGGTTCAACTTCATCTTCTCCTCGTTGGCGAGGCTCTGCGCGTGGCGGGCCTTCGCCGCGCGGTTGCCCAGCGGAATCGACAGCGTCACGCCCGCCGTCCAGTACGGCTCGTCCGCCGACTCCATCCGGTCGTACACATCGCCTTGCGTCTCCTCGCTGCCCGCCGCCACGCCCGCGCCGCCCACGAGATCCAGCGAGGGCAGCGTCTGGTTCCTCTGATACTTCACGGCGATCCCCTGCCGTTCCAGCGCCATCCGCGACTGCCGCAGGTCGGGACGCTTTTCCAGCGCCCGTTCGCCGCTCGCCGCCGAATCCACGGCCACCGGCCCGGACGACAGTTCGCCGATGGCCGAGATTTCCAGGTCGCGGGTGGCCCGGTGGTCGGCGAACAACAGCGTCTTCAGCCGGTTCTGCGCCTCGGCGTAGGTGCGCTTCGCGGAACTCCAATCCGCCCGCGCCGCCGCCGCCTGGCTCTCCGCCTGTTTTTCGTCGAGGATGGAGATCGCCCCGATCTGCACTTTGCGCCGGTTGTCTTCATACAGCTGCGTCGCCAGCCGCACGGCGTCCTCCTGCACGAGAATGCTTTCGTGCGCCTGGAGCAGGGCGTACCACGCGGTTTCCACTTGCGAGAGGACATCCTGGATCTTCGCATCGAGCTGCACATCCGCCTCCGCCGACTGCTGGCGCGCGATGGCCACCTGATAGCGCGTGCCATCGGTCTTGAACCCCTTCAGCAACGGCTGCGTCAACGTGACGCCCGCGCTTCCGCTGCTCGAGTCGAAGGGATTCCCCCCCCCGCTCGTGCCGCTCGAATCGCCCGTCCGCGCACTGACATCATATCTCAGCCCGCCCAGCCCCGTCGCCCCGCCCACGGACGCCCCGTAGGAATCGACGTCCGATTCGCCTTCCAGCCGCTCGGAATCCTCGTCTGCGGGGCCCAGGGTTTCCTCGTGCGTTCGCTTTGCGGAAATCGACAGGTTGGGATCGTAGCCGCCCTGGGCCGCGTCCACTTCCTTCTTCGCCACGTCCCGCGCGATCTTCTCGATCCGAAGATCCAGATTGTTTTCCAGCGCGAGGCCGACGCAATCCGCCAGCGTCAGGTTATGCCTCGTTTTCTCCGCCGCGCCGGCCGCCGCCGCCCCCAGCGCCACCGTAACGCCCAGCGCCAGCATCCACCCTTGGAAATTGAACATTGGATATTGGATATTGGATATTGGATTGATCTTTTTACTCATATCGCAATGCCTCGATGGGATCCAGGCCCGCCGCCTTCCGCGCCGGATAGAAACCGAAAAAGATACCGATCGCCGCGCTGAACGCGAACGCCAGCGCGACTGATTCCGGCGAAACCAGCGTGTTCCAGCCCACTTTGGCCGAGACGATCCGGGCGATGCCAGCCCCCAGCCCGATGCCGATCAGGCCGCCCCCCACGCTCAGCACCACCGCCTCCACCAGGAACTGCAGCAGGATGTCGCCGCCGCGCGCGCCCACCGCCATGCGCACCCCGATCTCCCGCGTCCGCTCCGTCACGCTCACCAGCATGATGTTCANNCGATGCCGCCCACCAGCAGCGACACGCCCGCGATCGCCCCCAGCAGGATCGTCATCGTCTTGGCCGTCGAGGTGGCCATCTCCATGATCTCCTGCTGGCTGCGCACCTGGAAGTCGTCCTCCTGCCCGTCGCGGATGCGGTGCCGCTGCCGCAGCAGCGCCGACAGGTCTTCCATCACGGTCTCCACCTGCTCCGCGCTCTCGGCCTGCACCGTGATGGACCGGAACGAATCCGTCCCCGTCAGCCGCACCATCGCGCTCGACCATGGCACCAGCACCACGTCGTCCTGGTCCGAGCCCATCATGCTCATGCCCTTCGGCTTGAGCAGCCCCACCACCGTGTACGGCGCGTTCTGGATCCGCACGATCTGCCCCACCGGGCTCGCGTCCCCGAACAGGTTGGTCGCCACCGTCTGCCCCAGGATCGCCACCTTGGTCGCCCCCCGCACGTCCGCGGCCGTGAAATTCCCGCCCTCGAGGAATTCCCACGCCCGGATGTCGACGTAGTCTTCCCCGGCGCCGTTGATCGATGTGTTCACGTTCTGGTTCCCGGCCATCACCTGCGCGCTTTTCCGCACGTCGGGCGTCGCCCGGATCACGCCCGGAATCTCCTTGCGGATCGCCTCGTAGTCCTGCTTCGTCAGCGTCGGCGAACTGCCCCAGCCCCCGCGCACCCCGCCGCGCGAACCCGCTCCCGACATCACCAGCACCGTGTTCTGCCCGATCTGCGCGATGCTCGACGCCACCTGCTCCTTCGCCCCCGTCCCGATCGCGACCATCGCGATCACCGCCGCCACGCCGATGATGATGCCCAGCATCGTCAGCCCCGACCGCATCAGGTTCCGCCGCAGCGCGCGCAAGGCGATCATCCAGGTCGAGGAGAACTTCATGGCGACTCCTCCGCCGCGCCCTTCCACTTCGCCAATTCCCCCGCGGCCTCCAGGCGGGCCTCCACCGGGACGTCGCCCACGACCTTGCCGTCGCGCATCGTGATTTCGCGCAGGCAGAAGCGGGCGATGTCCGGCTCGTGCGTCACCATCAGGATCGTCATGCCCTTCCGGTTCAGGTCCTGGAAGATGCCCATGATCTCGAGGCTGGTCCGCGTGTCGAGGTTGCCCGTCGGCTCGTCCGCCAGCAGCAGCGCCGGGGAATTCACCAGCGCGCGGGCGATGGCCACGNNCTGGCCGCCCGAGAGCTGGCTCGGGTGGTGCCCCGCCCGGTCCGCCAGCCCCACTTGCTCGAGCGCGGCCAGCGACCGCCGCCGCAGCTCGCGGTGGCCATGGCCGCTGGGCGAATACAGCAGCGGCAATTCCACGTTCTCCAGCGCCGACGTCCGCGACAGCAGATTGAATCCCTGGAACACGAACCCCAGCCGCTGGTTGCGCACCTGCGACAATTCGTTCTTCGTCAGCGTTCCTACTTCTTCCCCGTCCAGCCGGTATCGTCCCGCCGTCGGCCGATCCAGGCAGCCGATCAGGTTCATCAGCGTGGATTTTCCAGAGCCGCTCGCGCCCATCACCGCGACAAACTCACCTTTTCCCACCGTCAACGTGACGCCGCGCACGGCTTTCACCGCGACTTCGCCGGCCTGGTAGACCTTTTCGATCCCCTCGAGCTGGATGATCGGTTGTGCGTCCATCGGCCAATTCTTCAGTGCCGGATTCCACGAGGCGGATGCGGCATAAACGGCGAACCCGCTCCGGAATTCGCCGCCGTCGCCTTCTCGCTCGCCGCCTGGATGCCCGTCACAACCAGCGCCCTTTCCGTCGAGGCCGGCCCCACCACTTCCGTCCACGTGCCGTCGCTGATGCCCAATTCCACCGGTTGCGCCCTCAGCCCGCCCTTCTCATCCACCAGATATACCGTCTTGCGCGATGAATCGCCGGATCCGTTTCCCTCGCGATGTTCGCGCCCTTTCCACTCCCCGCGTTCCCGCTTCGATCCGGCCGTTTCCTTCCGGTCCCCGTCGGACCGCCCTTCCGGACGTTCCGGCGCGGCCACGACCGCGCCTTCCGGCGGACGGAACCGCAGCGCCGCATTGGGCAGCCGCAGGACATTCTCGCGCTTGGCCGTCACCACCGTCGCGTTCGCCGTCATGCCGGGCCGCAGCTTCAGGTCGGCGTTGTCCACGTCCACGATCGCGACGTAATTCACGACCCCTTGGTTGGTCACCGGCTCGAACCGCACCTGGTTCACGACCCCGTTGAACGTCCGCGCCGGGAAGGCATCCACGGTGAACGTCACCGCCTGCCCCTCCTCCACCCCGCCCACGTCGGCCTCGGAAATCTGCGCCTCGATGCGCATCTGCCGCAGGTCCTGCGCCAGCGTGAACAGCGTGGGTGCGTTGAGGCTGGCGGCCACCGTCTGCCCCACATCCACCGCCCGCGAAATCACCACGCCGTCCATCGGCGAATAAATCGTCGTCTTCTCCAGATCCACCCGCACCTTGCTCAGGTTCGCCTCGCGCACCTGGAGGGACGCCTGCGCCTGCGCCTGCGACGCCTCGGCCTGGTCGTAGTCGGCCTGGCTCACCAGCTCCAGCGCCCGCAATTCCTCGGCGCGCTTGAAATTCGCCTTCGCGAGCTTCAGCGAGGCCTTCGCGCTTTCCAGTTCCGCTTCCGCCTGATCCAGCTGCCGCTCGTAGGTCGAGGCGTCCAGCCGCGCCAGCACCTGCCCGTTCGTCACCGCGGAATTGTAATCGGCCAGCAGCTCCACGATCTTTCCAGAGACCTCGCTGCCGACCGCCACCGTCTGCACCGCCCCCAGCGCCCCGTTCGCCGTCACCGTCTGCACGATCTCGCCCCGCTCCAGCGCCACGGTCTTGTACTGCATCGCGCCGTTTCCGTTGGCCTCGCCACGCCCTTTCCACCACCAGACGCCGCCACCGACCAGCGCCCCCGCCAAAAACCAATACATCCACCGCTTGCTGTTCTTCTGCATGTTGCTCTCCAAGGGGTCTTTTCCGTCAGTCGATGCAAACAGGCGGGAGGTTACACCTTCCGCCTGTTTCTAAGCCCAACGGGATGGAAAAGAAATGAATTACCTATCCTTTCAGCATCTCGTTGATGGCGGCAGCCGCGCGGCGCCCTTCGCCCATCGCCAAGATCACGGTGGCCGCGCCCAGCACGATGTCGCCGCCAGCGAACACCTTGGGGATGTTCGTGCGGCCGTTCTCGTCCGTAATGATGTGTCCGTACTTGTCCACGGCCAGCCCCGGCGTCGTCTGCTCGATCAGCGGGTTCGATTCGTTGCCGATGGCCACAATCACCGCGTCGATCCCCATCTGGAATTCGCTGCCCTTGATCTCGACCGGGCGCCGCCGCCCGCTGGCGTCCGGCTCGCCCAGCTCGTAGCGCAGGCATTCGATGCCCGTCACGTGGCCGTTCTCGCCCAGGATGCGTTTGGCGTTTTGCAACATGTGGAACTGGACGCCTTCCTCCTTGGCGTGGGCCACTTCTTCCACGCGCGCGGGCATCTCGACTTCCGTGCGGCGGTAGATCAGGTGCACTTCCTTCGCGCCGAGGCGCAGCGCGGTGCGCGCGGCGTCCATCGCCACGTTGCCGCCGCCCAGCACCGCCACCCGCTGCGCCGCATGGATCGGCGTGACCGCATGCTCGAAATCGTAGGCCTTCATCAGGTTCGACCGCGTCAGATACTCGTTCGCCGAATACACGCCCACGAGGTTCTCGCCTTCGATGTCCATGAACTTCGGTAGGCCCGCGCCCGAACCCACGAACACCGCGTCGAAGCCGTCCTTCTCGATCAGGCCCGCAATCTTGCGCGTGCGGCCCACCACGAAATTCGTGCGGATCTCCACGCCCATCTGCTTCAGCGTTTCCAGCTCGGCCCGAACGATCGCCTTGGGCAGGCGGAACTCGGGAATGCCATAGACCAGCACGCCGCCCGCCTTGTGAAACGCCTCGAACAGCACGACGTCGTGGCCCGCGCGGCGCACGTCCGCCGCCACCGTGATCCCCGCCGGGCCGCTGCCGACCACGGCGACTTTTTTGCCGGTCGCCGGCGCCACGACCGGCGGGGTCGCCGCGCCATGCGCCCGCTCCCAGTCCGCAACGTAGCGCTCCAGCCGCCCGATCGACACGGCCTTTTCGACCGACTTCAGGCTCTTGCCCACCGTGCAGGGCTCCTGGCACTGCGACTCCTGCGGACACACCCGCCCGCATACCGCCGGCAGCAGGCTCGTTTCCTTGATGATCGAAATCGCCTTCGCCATGTCCCCCGCGGCGATCGCCGCGATGAACCGGGGAATGTCGATCCGCACGGGGCAGCCCTGCACGCACGGCGCGTTCCTGCACTGGAGACAGCGCGCCGCCTCGACCCGCGCCTGCTCCTCGAAGTAGCCCGTCGCGACTTCCTGCATGTTCCGCGCGCGGACCAGCGGGTCCTGCGTCGGCATCTCCTGCATCGGGATCGCCAGCCGGTCCCGCGGCTTCAGCGGCTGCGGCAGCGACTGGATGCGCGCCCACTCCGCGCGCGCGGCCTCGTGCAACGATTCGGGGGTGGCGTGGCTCATTCCTGCAATCCTTTTTTAACGGCCTCGGCGTGCAGGTTGCACCCTTCCGCGGCCAGTTTTTCCTGATGCCGGTACGATCCGAGCCGCTGCATCATCTGGTCGAAATCCACCTGGTGCCCGTCAAACTCCGGCCCGTCCACGCACACGAACTTCGTTTGGCCGCCCACCGTCACCCGGCAGCCCCCGCACATCCCCGTGCCGTCGATCATGATCGTGTTCAGGCTCACCACCGTGGGCACGGCATACGGTTTCGTCGCCAGCGAACAGAATTTCATCATGATGGGCGGGCCGATGGCCACCGCCAGATTCGGCTTTGGCTCGCGCTCGCACCGCTCTTTCAGCGGCTCGGTCACCAGGCCTTTGCGCCCGTACGACCCGTCGTCCGTGCACACGACCACTTCGTCCGCGATCGCCCGCATCTCCTTTTCCAAAATCACCAGATCCTTCGTCCGCGCCCCGATGATCACGATCAGCCGGTTCCCCGCCTGCTTCATGCCTTGCGCGATCGGATACAGCGGCGCCACCCCGATCCCGCCGCCCACGCACACTACCGTCCCGAAGTTCTCGATATGCGTCGGCCGTCCCAGCGGTCCCACCAGGTTCGCGATCTTGTCGCCCTCGTTCATCTGCGCCAGCAGCTTCGTGCTCTTGCCCACCGCCTGGAAGATCAGGGTGATGCTGCCCTCTTTCGCGTCCGCGTCCGCAATCGTCAGCGGAATCCGCTCCCCGAACTCCGTGTCCAGCTGGAGAATGATGAACTGCCCCGGCTGCCGCTCCTCCGCGATCAGCGGCGCCCGCACCTGCATCCGGTACACATCCTGCGAAAGCTGTTCCTTGGATAAAATCTGGTTCATGCGTCGTTCTCCGGCCGGTCAGTCAACATTGCCGGATACTAGCGGCATGCCCCCGCGCCGAAAAGGATTTTTCCCCGCCCCTAGGCCGGGATCAATCCCCGTCCACCTGGATCAGGTACATGCCAAGGCCGCCAGCCGTTTCATCCCGGTATTCGTTCTCCGGCGGCGTGGCCGGGAGGCCAAACGCGATGGGCAGGAAGCCCTCGGTCAAATTCGTCGAACGCAGGATCCGGTAGCACTCGTCCTCGCGGCTCAGCCAGCGGATCAGGACCGCATCGCCATCCAGGACAACGGGGCTTTGCAGCTTGAGCGCCGTGGCGGTCCGTTCATATGGCCCGTAGAACTGCCCATCGCCGTCGGTTTCAACCTCCACCAGCCGATAGAGGTAGGTGCCGCCCGCCGCGGCACCGGCATCCACCAGCGCATAGGAAGCGCCAAACCCGTCCGCGCCCGCGGCATAGACGATCGCCTCGTTCACCCGCACCCATTGCCGGCCATCCCAGCGCTCCACAAAGAAGCCCACGGTGTGCTCTTCCGAAGCCGTCCGCCAGCGGACCACCACCTGCCCGTTTTCATCCCCGGCCGTGAAGCTATAGAGCACCACACGCGTGGGCCCGGACACATCCAGGAACAATTCGCCATCGACAATGGACAGCGAGGCCGTCAGCACGCTGTTGGTGTCGAGGCCGTTCCCCGCCACGGCAACATTCGTGGGCGCGGCGCCGGCGACCGAATTGCCCTCCTTGGCGATCAACTTGTACGCGCCCTCCACCAGCGGATCGCCGATGTTGGTGACCACGACCGTGTTGCCGGCCGCCAGGACCAGCTCCCCGGCGCCCTCCACCAGCAGCGGCGGGCCGGCGTTGGTGCTGTACGAGCCGAAGGCCAGCACGCTGTCGGCGGCCGCCACCAGCCCGTTGTTCGTGACCGTGTTGATCCGGGCCGGGGCATTCGACGAGCTGGCGAGGATCAGCAGGCCCTGTCCGCTGTTGAAGGTGAGCCCGCCCGTGCGCGTGGCGACATCGAACGTGGCGTTGGTGCCGATGACGATGCGCGGCGAGGCCAAGGTCGTATCGGGCTGCAAGCCGAGGACCGCGGAGTGGATGAGGGTGTCGCCGGTGTAGGTCTGCGCGCCGTACAATTGCATCCGCGTGGTGCCGCTGCCCGCCAGTGCCAGATCGCCGGCACCCGAAATGGCGCCCATGTAGAAGGTCGCCTTGTCCGCCCCCGTGATCGCCAATACCGCGCCGGCGGCGATGGCAGCGGTTCCGCCATTCCCGCTGCCGCGCTCGCGCAGGCTGTCCACCGCCAGGCTGACGTTCGCCGTCAACACCGCCCCGCTGGAGAGATACACGTCGGATCCATCGCCCAGCGTCCCGCCCGGCACAACCGTGACGGCGCCGCCCTCGATGTAGGTTGCGCCAGCAAAGGAATTCGGCCCCGACAGGGTCAGGACCCCCGCCCCCTTCTTCGTCAGGGAGCCGCTCCCGCTGAGGATGCCGCTGTAGCTGGCCGCCCCCGTGCGGTCGAAGACGACGGCCGCATGGTTCGTGATGTGGCCCGCCACCGACCCCGTGTCGCCCCCCGCGCCGATCTGCAGCGTGCCGGCCTCCACTTCCGTGCCCCCGTTGTAGGTGTTGCTTCCAGACAGCACAACGAGGCTGTTTTGGTTCACCGTCAGCCCGCCGGCTCCCGAAATGCCGCCGGCGATGGCCAGGGTTTTGCCGTTGTTTCCATAGACTTCGATTCCATAGCCGCCGTTGGTGATGGCGGCGTTGAAGGCCAAATTTCCCCCCACCGGATTCAGCTCCGTGGTCTTGTCCAGCAGCAACGGCACGTTGAACGTATAGGTGCCCGTGCCGTTAGGCGAAGTGGCTTCGATCTTCGCGTTGTTGGTCCCGCCCCCCATCTTGAGATAGGCGCCATTTCCCTGCGTCAGCGACCGGTCGGCAAAATTGGCGAAGAGAATCTGGTGGACCTGGAATTCCGCGCCACCCGTGTCTGTGTCGTTGTTCACCGCCATGGCCGTGCGCTGGTCGTTGTCGATGATGACGGTGTTATAGCTGCGCACGCCGGTCGCCGACCACGCATTGCTGGCCAGATCCGGACGCCGCACGGTCCAGCCGTCGCCCGCCCGCCACCAATTATTGATGCCCGAAGCGTCGGTGTTGGCCCAGTTGTTGTTCAGCCCGGCATCGCCCCGCCAATACTCCGTTTCCGTCCCGACCGGCGGCGTGCCGCAATCGGAGACGGCCACTTTCCAATCGGATCCGCCGTTGTTGTCCCACGTGCCCGCGCCATCGGTGAAGACGATGTTCAGTTCATAGGTGTCGGCGGGAATCGTGTAGTCCAGCGTCCAGTCCGAGCCGGCGGCCGTCATCAGGTTGCTGGCGGGATTCTGCCAGTTGTTTTGGCCGATGTAGGCATAGACGGGGGTGGCCCCGGAAAGAACCCCGTCGCCCGGCGAATAGGTGAGGGTCACTTCGGAGCCGCAGCCGGAGGGCGCCACCGGATCGAACGAAACGGAGGACGGCACCGCGGCCGCCTTGTAATAGATCTGCATGGAATAGGCGCCGAGGGCGAGCGTCGCATTGGCGCTGCCATCCGTGTCGATCGTGCCACCCACCGCCGGCCCGACGTTGCCAAAATCAGCATTGTAGTTCGTCGAGTCGGAATTGTAGAGGCAGGTCCACGTGCCGGCGGAGGGGAAGGCCATCCCATAGCTGCCATAGGCGGTGGCCGAGCAGTTGATGGCCACCACAATGTCGTCCGTCTGCCCGCCCTGGTCCCAGCGGATCATGCCCACGACCTTGCCGGTGTTGTTCACATGGTGCACGTTGACGTTGTTCGCATTCTTGAGCGCCGCCGTGTGGCCGGCGACGTTCCGGCGCAAATGGATCAGATCGCCATACGCCTTCACAAGGCCCGCGTAGGTGTTGGTGAGCGACCAGCGCAGGGCTGTGCCGTCGGAGAACTGGTACCACTCGTGCATTTCGGATCCCTCGAAGATCATGGGAATGCCCGGCGAGACCATCGCAATGGTGTTGGCCAGGAGCGCGCGCTTCTTGGCATAGTAGCCCGCCGGGTCGCCGGAATTGATGTCATAGGGCAGCCGGTTCTTTGAATTGAGGTCGCCGCAACTGTCGTGGCTTTCCGGATAGACCACGCGGTCCAAACCCGTGTCGCGCAGATAACCGGCCAGGGTGTCCATGTTTCGGTCGGCATCGTTGGCGGCGGTGGCGAGATAGCGGATGTCGTTCAGGAACCCGTGGTCCCACTGGGCCTCGAAACCCACATCGGTGTCGAAGGCATGGTCTTCGGAAATGCGGAACAGATCGGGATGGTAGTTGATCAGCCAGTTGTTGATCTCCGCGAGCATGTCGTTGCCCGTCTGGTTCCACGTGCCGCTGGCATAGCGGATGTTATAGACCGAGTCCCAGCGGAACCCGTCGATGTGGTAGTCCTCGACGAACATCCGGATCTGCTCCTTGATGTAGTCCCGCACCTCGGGACGGCCGT